>CBDURV010000033.1:0-13610 GCA_965369495.1 uncultured bacterium | reverse complement strand
CACTTCCTGCAGTCGATGGCCAACATCATCGGCACGCTGATCGACCGGCGGCGCGCCGCGGCCGAACTATCCGAACACCGGCAGCATCTCGAGACGCTCGTGGCGCGGCGCACGACGCAGCTCGAAAAATCTCACGAGCGCCTGCGCTTGGCCGAGAGGCTCGCATCGGTCGGCACGCTCGCGGCCGGACTCGGACACGACCTCGGCAACACCATCCTGCCCATGCTCTGCCGCCTCGACGCGCTGGCGGCGCGCAAGCTGCCGGACTCGGCGCAGGAGGACCTCGACGCCGTGCGGCATGCCGTCGACTACCTGCGGCAACTCAGCCAGGGGCTGCGCCATCTGGCGCTCGACAAGAACCACCGCGGCGGCGCGCGCATGACGAACCTAGCGCACTGGTGGAAGCAGGCGTCGCCGCTCATGCGCAGCGCCTTGCCGACCCGCATCACGCTCAGCTGCGAACTGCCCGAATCGCTGCCCCCCATCGCGGTCGCGCCCCACCGCCTGACACAGGCCGTGCTCAATCTCGTCTCCAACTCGGCGGAAGCGATCGAGGGTGAAGGCGAAGTGTCCATCGTCGGCCACCACGATCCCGAGCAGAGCACGGTGCGCCTGTCGATCATGGACGACGGCCGCGGCATGGCGCCCGATGCGGAGCGCCACGCGCTCGAGCCCTTCTTCACCACCAAGACCCGCGGCCTCTCGACCGGCCTCGGGCTGGCGCTCGTACACGGCGTGGCGAAGGCGTGCGGCGGCACGGTCGAAATCGACACCGTGCCCGGCGAAGGCACGGCGATTCATCTCGCGATTCCCACCACCGACGCCCCGGCACGCAAGCTGATCGAGACCGATACCGATCCCAGCGGGCCCGTGTCGATGGTCGGCATTTCGCTGAGCGACCAGCGCATGGCGGCCTACGCTTCGCTGCTGGTGCGTTCCGCGGGCCTCGACACGCGGGTCTGCGAACCGAACGATCCGGGCAAGTGCCGCATCTGGCTCACCGAGCCGGCGGAAGAGACGACCGAGGCCGCCAAGCACTTCCTCGCCGGCGACGCGCGCCGCCGTGTCGTGCTCTTCGGCGACTCGCCGGGCCGCGAGGGACCGGGCTACTTCTTCGTGGACCGACGCGGCGGCCCCGATGCCATGCGGCGCGGGTTGCGCGAGGTGGTCTTCCAACTGCTGGAGGAAGACGATGAGTGAGAGCACGAAAATCCGCGTTCTTTGCGTCGACGACCACGCTTTCCTCGCGGAGGGGCTGCGCTCGAAGATCTCGCTCGAGTTCGACATGGAGTACGTCGGCTGGCTTCCCGACGCGACCGACCTCGTCAAGGAGGCGAAGGAACGCGGCGCGGACGTGGTCACGCTCGACATCGAAATGCCGGGCCCCGATCCCTTCGAGGCCTTGGCCGAGGTACATCGGCGCGCGCCGGAAGTACGCGTCATCGTGCTGAGCGCGTATGTAAAAGACCGCTACCTCGATGCCGCCGTGGAGGCGGGCGCGTGGGGATTCCTCTCCAAGGCTGACGATCCCGACTCGATCGTGCAGGCCATTCGGCGCGTGGCGGGCGGAGAGTTCGCGCTGGGCCCGTCGGTCGAAGGGCGACTCCCGATGGACGGCGCGCGGCCCGGCCGCAAGGCCTCCAAGGTGCAATCGCGCTCGAACCTGCTGACCAACCGCGAGCAGCAGGTCCTGCGCATGATCGGTCGCGGCATGTCGCGCCACGAAATCGCCAAGGAGCTCTTCCGCAGCTCCAAGACGATCGACGCGCACCAGCAGTCGATCATGAAAAAGCTCGATCTCCATGATCGCGTGGAGCTTGTCCGCTACGCCATCAGAGAAGGAATCGTTGAGCCGTAACGACATCGGCTTTGGGCTTTGAGCCTTGGGCTTTGCGCCGCGACCGGGCCATCCACCTGCGCATGATCGACCGTTGGGTCTCGGAACCACGAGCACAGACGAGGCCCCAGCACGTTCGATGCGCTGGGCAACTCACTGGTTGTTGCGCAAAGCTCAAAGCCCACAGCCCAAAGCCGGTCCCCATTAGCTACTTCCGATTCAAGTCGGGATTCTTCCTGCCCATGTAGCCGATGCGATTGAGCAGGCTTGTTCGCGATCCGCTGGACGAAAAGCGCATGGCGCCTCCGGTGCTCTTGGATTGGCAATAGGCCCAGTCGGCGCGGTAGATCCACGCGTCCTGCGGACAGCCCTTGATGGTCGCCGCCCAGGTCTGCTGCGCTTCGGACTTCTGGCCCAGATGGAATAGCGCGAGCCCTTCGTAGTAGCGCGCTTCGCTGTACCGATTGCTCTTCGTCGGGAACTTCGCGAGTGCTTTCTTCAGCGCCTCGTACTCGCCGGCGCTCCACAATGCGTACGCCGACTCCATGCGCACGTCATCGCGCAGTTCCGCCGCCGTGACCTTGGCGAACTGCTCCTTCATCGCGTCGAACTTGCCGTCGAGCCGATCGAGGTGGCCGCGCAGGTACGAGGCGCGCGGCGAGTCGGCCCGCACGAGTTCCTTGCGGGCGCGCGCATAGTCGAGCAGATCGATGGCGAGTTGCGCGCGATCTTCCAGCACCATCAACGCCGTCTCCGCTTCGGTCGCCTTCATGTAGACGGGGTTATCGCGCATCACCTGCTTGAGCCGCTTGATGAACTGCTCGGCACTGGCGTAGTTGCTCTCTTCCGCGACGACCTTGCCGTCCGGGGTCATGAAAAGCACCTGCGGCGTCGGCACCGAGCGGCCACCGAGCACCGGCACCGCCTTGACCACGAACTCGCGCGCCTTGGGGTCACCGGCAAAGCCGCGGCTACTCAGATCGAAAAAGAAGGGCACGAACCGGCGGTTGACCAGCCGCATCACGCGCGCGTCGGAGAGCGGACCCGCTCTCAGCACTTCCGCGGCGGGTCACCAGCCCCCGTCGGACGACGTTCCGAACGCGACCGGCTTGATCATGAGCAGGCGCTTTTCCTGCTTGGCCTTCTCCAACGCCTTTTCGAAGGGCGTCACCCACTTCACGCCCGTCTTGTCGAGGCATTCGCGCGCCTCTTCCTGCGCGAACGCGAGGGTCGTCAGTAGCAGCAGCGCCAGTGTGAATCTCATCATGGCAGTCTATACGCGCGCGGGCGAGGCAACGCGCCACTACAATTCCGGGCGATGGAGCGCATCAGTGTTGCGGATCTCGAGCGCGAGGCGGACGCCTTTCGGGCGGCGGCGCGGGCCACGCCCGGCATCGACCACTTCTGCAGCGCGACCGATTGGATGTGCGCCGCCTACGACGCGTGGGAGAGCGATCTCGAACCGTGGATCTGGCGCGGCGAGGCGGGCTATGCCGCGTTTCTGCGCGAAAAGGTGGAGGAGCGCTGGGCGCTTACGCCCTTCGACCGCATGTGGGGCTATTCCTGTCCGCTCGTCGGGGCGGACGCCCCGCAACTCGCCGGCGAGCTGGCCGACACGCTCGCAACGCACGCCGATCAGTGGGAGCTGCTCGTGCTGACCGGCCTCGAGGAGGGCAGCCCGCTTTGGACCGCGCTGGTGATCGAACTGCACCCCAACTACACGATGGGCCTGAGCCAACCGCAACATCGCTGGCAGGCGTCGCTCGAGGGCGGCTTCGAAGGCTTCTTGTCGCGACGCACTTCGAAGCTGCGGCGTGAGTGGGCGCGCATGGAACGACGCGCGTGCGAGCGGGGCGTCACATTCGAAACCGGCACCGGCGACGCCGATGCGCTGTTCGCACGCGTGCTTGCGGTCGAGGACCTGAGCTGGAAGGCGGAGGCACAAACCGGTCTTCACATCGAGGACATGCGCGACTTCTACGCCGCGCTGCTGCCGCGACTGCATGCGCGCGGCGGACTGCGCCTGCTGTTCGCGCGCCTCGACGGGACGGACATCGGCTACATCCTCGGCGGCGTCAATGGGGACGAGTACCGCGGCCTGCAATTCAGCTTCGACAACCGCCTGCGCGAACTCGGCATCGGCAACCTGCTGCAACTCACGCAGATCCGGCGCCTATGCGAGGAGAACTTCTCCCTCTACGACCTCGGCATCGACATCGACTACAAGGAGCGCTGGGCGGACGAGCGTGTCGAGACCGCGACACTGGTTGTCCGCAGGAATTCGGCTTTGGGGTCGGAGCGTTGAGCTTTGGGTGTCGAACACGCTTGGCGCCCGCCGTGCGGCCCACTCCCGCCGACCATAGCCCCTCAGAACGCAAGGGGACTTCCTGGTAGCTGCTCAAAGCTCAGAGCCCAAAGCCCTAAGCCGTTCGCGTGTTCACGACCGGCTAAAGCCCAGGTCCGCTCAGCGATTCGAGCTTGACGACGTCGGCCATCGGGAAGCGGCTGGTCGGAAAGACGCCGCCCTCGCCGGGGTAGCCGAGCGTGATGAGCATGACCGGGATGGTGCCCTCGTCGAGGCCGACGATCGCGCTTACCTTGTTCGGGTCGAAGCCGATCATCGGGCAGGTGCGCATGCCCATCGACTCGGCCACGAGCATCAGCGTCATCGACGCGATGGCGCCGCTGCGAATCGCCTCATCGCGCCGAAGCTGCGGGTTGTTGGCATAGATGCCGTCGATCATCGGCACCAGCTTGGCCAGCACATCCTCGGGCGCATGGCTGTTGCCGGCGCGCGCGTCCTCATGCGCGTTGAGCCTGGCGCAGACGATGATGTCTACCGGCGCCTGGCCCACGTGCGGCTGGCCCCACGACGCGGCCATGAGTTCCTTGCGTCGGTCGTCGTCGCGCACGACGACGAAGCGCCAGTGCTGGAGGTTGAACGAGGAGGGGCTCTTGAGCACCAGCTCGAAGAGTTCCCGCAGCGTCTCGTCCTCGACCGGGCGGTCGGGATCGTAGCTCTTCGTGCTGCGGCGCTGCCGGATTGCGTCTGCGAGTTCCATAGTTAATGGCGGATTCTCTCGTACTGTTCGAGGTACTGCGCGGCGCTGTGGTTCCACGAGAAGTCGCGGCCCATGCCGTTGGCGCGCAGGCGCGCGAATCTCTCCGGCTCCGCGAAGAGATCGAGCGCGTACTCCAACGCGCCGTGGAACGAGTCGGTGGTCGCCCAGTACGAGAGCACGCCGGTACCGTCGGGGTGCTCGTCGTCGAACGGATCGACGGTGTCCCGCAGTCCGCCGCGCGCGGTGACCACCGGCACGGCGCCGTAGCGCATCGCGTACATCTGCGAGAGTCCGCACGGCTCGAAGCGCGACGGCATGCAGAAGAGATCGGAGCCCGCGTAGATGAGGTGCGCCGCCTCCTCGTTGTACGCCTCCAGCATCGAGACCCGCGTGGGCCAGCGTCCGTGCGCGCCATGGAAGATCTCGACGATCGACGGGTCGCCCGTGCCCAGCATGACGAGTTGCGCGCCGCGCCGCGCGATCCACTGCAGCAGCGGCGTGATCAGGTCGAGTCCCTTTTGCGACGTGACTCGCGTGACGATGCCGATCAGCGGCGTGTCGGGCTCGATGTCGAGTTCGCAGCGCTCCTGCAACGTGCGCTTGCACTCCGCCTTGCCGTCGAAGTCGTCCAGCGAGTAGTTGGCGGGCAGCAGCGCATCGCTGGCGGGATCCCACATGGCCGTGTCGATCCCGTTGATAATGCCGACGAAGCGGTCGCCGCGCGCACGCAGCACGCCGTCGAGTCCCTCGCCATCCTCCTCGCACAGGATCTCGGCGGCATAGCCCGGACTCACGGCGGTCACGAGGTCGGCCAACTCGAGGCCCGCCTTCATGAGCGAGAAGTTGCCGTGGTACTCGAACGGCGACTGTGCGACGAAGTGCTCCGCACCGATGCCGGTAATGGCGAAATCCTCGGGAGGATAGAGCCCCTGGTAGGCGAGGTTGTGGATCGTGAAGACACTGGCGGGGCCGTCGTCCTGCTTGAGATAGGCGGGCAGCAGGCCGGTGTGGTTGTCGTGGCAGTGGACGATGTCGGCCTTGAGCAGGCCTTGGCGCAGCGCCACCCGCGCCGCCTGTTGCAGCACGAGACACTGGAAGAGCGAGTCCGACCAGCCCACGCCGGTAATCGGATCGGCGTAGATACCGTCGCGATCGAACGCCGTCGGCTGGTCCACCAGCACCGCGTGATGGCCCGCGCGCAACAGCCTTACCGGGTGCATCGTGCCGCCGATGTCGATCTCGAACGAGCCCAACTCCTTGCCGACCTTGCCCTTGTAGATGCGCGGGTAGAGGGGCGTCAGCACGCGGGCGTCGCAGCCCAGTTCCCGCTGCGCCGCCGGCAGCGACCCGACCACGTCGGCCATCCCCCCCACCTTGGAATAGGGGAGGCACTCCATCGATACGTGCAGGACTCGCGTTTTCGCCACGGCAGCCACAGGTATAAACGATTTGGGGTCTGTCGGAACAACCGGCCCGGCCACCGTATAGTTATGAACGATGCGATTTGTACTCCTAGTCACACTGCGTGCCGTTCTTTTCGGTCTCCTCCTCTTCGCGCCCGTTGGCCAGGCGCAGGACGAGTTCATGGAGGACTGGAAACAGCTCACCTATGAAAAACTGCGCTGCCCCAAGCGCGGGCCCGCCGATCCGTTGCCGCCCAACACCAAGGGCCGCATGGACTCGGAGTGGAGCCAGATCTGCCGCAACAGCGGCAAGATGGACTGTTTCCTGAAGCGGCACGCCAATTCGTGGGAGATCACCTGCTCGCTCTGCGCCAAGCAGACCAAGTGCTGCTCCAAGCCGATGTCGCACGGCCAGTACGACCACACCATCCTCGAGCAGGTCAAGGAGCAGAAGCGGATCGCGGGCAAGGGCGTCGAGATGGCGTACAGCCCGCACTTCGTCGTTCTGCTGGACCATCGCTCGCTCAAGATCAAGACCCTCGGGGGAGCGCCGCGGATGGCGCGCAAGCACGAGTTGCTGCATCTCTTCCTGCAGCGGGCCGAAATGACGCGCCGCGATTTCGAGCAGGTCTTCGGCGCCGCGTATCACGGCCGCAGCGCGATGGTCATGATGCGCTCCGACAGTGCGCAGCGCGCGGTCTCGTCCCACTACTTCGGCAACGCGCGCACCAACGTCCTGCGCGGATACGGCGGCAGCAAGAAGATCGCCAGCGGCCTCGCGGGCAACGGCTTTTCCATCAGCGGCAAGAGCGACGATTCGCTCCACTTCCAGATGCGCCACATGATCGGCCATCTGCTCATCACCACCTACAACGGCGCCAACCCGCACCCCAAGTACTGCCCCGCGTGGATGGACAAGGGATGCGCGCATTGGCTCTGCAAGATTCACCCGCGCGCGAAGAACTTCGCGACCTTCTGCCAGCACGAGGGTGTCACGACGGGCAGCAGCCGAGGGGGTCTGGGTGGCGGCGGTGGCGGACCGCGTCCCGGGGGCGGCGGCGGCGGAAGCAGCGGCCCGTCGGTGAGCGGCAGCGGATCCAACTGGGACAAGAAGGCGCGGCGCATCGCGATCGCGGGTTCCAAGCGCGATCCGGTCGAGAAGATGTTCCGCGCCGCCACGGCCAAGGAGGTCGATTTCGAACTGCACGTGCGCGGCTGGTCGTGGTTCTCCGTCTTCACCAAGGAGGAAAAGGAGCCCTTCGTGAAGTTCATCTCGTTGCTGCGCGAAGCGAAGGATCCGCGCATCGCCGCCAAGGAGGCGTGGGGCCAGGCGCCGGAACTGGTCGATGACCGCTGGCGCGAGCGTGTGCTGGGCAAGCGCAAGAAGGTCGAAGCATCCAAGAAGGAAAAGACGAAGCCCGGCGACGTGGGCGCCGCCAGCAGCCGCGAACTGGCCGACATCGCCTCTGAACTCGACATGCAGCTTCTCGCGGGTCGCGTGCGCGGGCTGGAGCGCTGCCAAAACGTCAAGACCGCCAAGGTGATCGTCGAACTGCTCGACAAGCGCGATTCCGATCGCGTGCGCGAGGTCGTCGCGCTCGTGCTCGGCCGCACCGAGGACGAAGACGTTCTCGGCTATCTGCGCGGCAAGGGCTACGAGCGCGCGGGCAAGATTGGACGCGCCTATCTCTGCCGGACGTTCGGCGAAACCGGCGACAAGGAGGCCATCCCGGTTCTGCGCGAGGCGCTCGGCGACGGCTTCTGGCTGGTCAAGGCGAACGCGGCGCGCGCGCTGTCGGAACTGGAGGACAAGGAATCCATCGATCGCATCGGCAAGCTGGCCGCGACCGGTCCGGGCAAGGTGCGCATCGGCGCCATGGACGCGCTGGCCGTCTACGGCGCCGACGCTCAGAAGACCGTGCCGCTCTTCCAGGGCAACCTCAAGAGCGCGCAGTGGCAGATCAAGGTCGCCACCTGCGACGCCATGAAGGCGATCGGCAGCACCGCCCCGGTCGAGCTGCTCATCGACCGCTACGAGATCGAGGGCGGCCGCATCAAGGAGGACGTGCTGGAGACGCTTCAGGAGCTGACCGGCATGGACCGCAAGTGGGCGCCCGACACGTGGCGCACGTGGTGGAAAAAGGCCAAGAAGTGGAAGGACCTCGAGGACAAGAGCCGCAAGCGGCTCGAGGACGAGGGCAAGACGCCCAAGCGCAACAACGACGACCGCTACGCGTCGAGCAAGAAGAAGAAGCCGCACTACTACGGCATCCGCATCTACGCGCGCACCGTCGGCTACGTACTCGACATCTCCGCCTCCATGAACCAGGGCTTCCGCGTCTCGGAGGAGTGGCAGCGGCGTCTCGGCCACAAACTCACCGGCCGGACGCGCATCGACGTCTGCAAACAGGAGCTGGCCCACTCGATCCGCGGCCTCGATCCGCGCACGCGCATCAACCTGGTCTTCTTCAACGACCGCGCGCGACTCTGGAAGAGCACCCCCGTCCCGGCCGGCGCCAGCGGTCCGAACGCCATCAGCGCCATCAAGAACATCGCCACCAAGGGCCAGACCAACTACTACGACGCCCTGCGCCTGATCATGGGCATGGAGGGGGGCGCCGGGGGCTGGAGCGGCAACTTCGCCGACACGCCCGACACCCTGTTTTTCCTCACGGACGGCGCCCCCACCGACGGCGAAATCACCGATTCGGAGGAGTTGCTGGCGTGGTTCAACGAGCGCAACCGGTTCTCCCGGCTGCGCGTCCACGTAATTGCTATGGGCAACACCGGCGTCGATTCCGAATTCCTGGAAAAGCTCGCCAAAACCAACCGCGGCACCTTCGTCCACATGCAGGGCGAGTACTGAGCGGAAGTAACTTCGCCTCATGGCACCCGTAACTCCTTACAACTCAAGGGCTTATGATGCTCGTTTGCGGCACGGGTGCCGCAAACGCTGGGCGACGCGCCCCGGACTCGGGCAGGCCCTCAATCGGGCCCGCCGGAAAGCCGATATTGCCTTCGCAATCCGTGCCCATGGGGGGCATGGAGAGGTTCTGCGATGGCGCAAATCAACTTCGCCAAGGGCGAAGTCCAGTGCAAGGTCGTCTACTACGGCCCGGCCGAGTCTGGCAAGACGGAGAACCTTCGTGCCATTTTCGCGGGGACCCCGGATAGCGTTCGCGGCCAGCTGACCACGATCGCCACGGACGCGAACCGGACGCTCTTCTTCGACTTCCTGCCGCTCAACCTCGGCAAGGTCGCGACGATCCGCACCAAGATCAACGTGTACGCGGTGCCCTACATCGAGGGGCACGACGCGCTGCGCGTACTTGTCCTGGAGGGCGCCGACGGCATCGTGTTCGTCGCCGACGCGCGCAAGGAGAAACTCGAAGCGAATCGCGTCGCGCTCTCGAACCTCAAGTCCGATCTGGCCAAGATCGGGCGCGACATCGAGGAGATCCCGTTCGTCTTCCAGGCCAACAAGATGGACCTGGAGGGCGCGATCGATGCGAAGCGTCTCGCCGGCGCGCTGGGACTCGAATTCGCATCCGCCCTCGATGCTCGCGCGGATGCGCGCGTCGGCACGATGACCACGCTCAAGGCGATCTCGGGCGCCGTGCTCAACCGCGTCTCCGGCATGATGAACGCGCCGGGCGCCCGCGCTGCCGTACAGGCGGACGCGACGAAGTCCGCGCCCTCGCTCGCCCCCGCGCCTGCGCCCACGCCCCCCCCCACGCCCGAGCCCACCCCGGCTCCCGAGCCGGTCATGGAGATCGAAGACGAAGAGCCCACCGGACGGCCGGCATGGCACCGCAGTGCCCCCGATGAGACGTCCACCGGCACGGCAAGCTACGCGCAGTCGATACCGAGACAGGGCGCCCGCGCTCACGCTCCCATCGAGGGGATCACGCGCTCAAGCGACTTTGTCGAACCGACGGACGACGTCTCCGGCGCTCCCTCCACCGAATCCCCTACGCCGCAATCCAAGGAGAGTGCGACCAATCCCGCCGAGTTCATGGCAGGGCTCAAGCAGTCCATGCAGGAGGCCGAGAAGCCCAAGCAGTCGCTGGAGGAGCCGGGGACCGATCCGTTCACGCGCGCGACGGGGAAGCCGCATCCCTTTCCGGCGTTTGGCGGCGGCATGGCCACGACCGACGCCAAGACGGCGGCCGGCGAGGATTGGGACCGCGACGCCGAAGTCGACCGGGGCGGCACGCGCGAGCGCGTGCGATCCCAGCCGACCAGCGAACTCAAGTGGGGATTCGAGGAAGAGACGGAACGGCGACCGCGCCGAACCGTAACGACCACCCAAGAACGACGCGGCAAGTTGCGAGCGCAGTGGCGCGCCACGCCGCCGCCGCCTTCGCGACTGGTAATGGGCGCGACGACCATGCTGGTATGGCTCGTCGCGACCGGTTTCATGGTGCACAAATTTCTCTAGGACAGTAGGAGCGCAAAATGCCTGGCCCGATGCAACAAAAGACCGACGAAGAACTGAGAGCAGAGAGGCTCGTCTTCTATCGAGAGGAGATGTCGGAAATCAACGCGACGCTGCGTGCCTTCCTGCAGCGTGCGAAAGCGTCCTCCGCCTTCCTTGTCGACAAGGACGGACACCTCATTACGCGCGAGGGCATGGACGACCGCATCGACATCGACGCGATCTGCGGACTCGTCGCCGGCGCCTTCGCCGCGACCAAGCAGATGGCGCTGATCCTCGGTGAGAACTCGTTCCTCAACCTGTTCCACCAGGGCAAGCGCGCGAACATCCAGGTAACGCTGGTCGGCGAACGCACGATCCTCGCGGTCGTCTTCAACGAGACCACGACGATCGGCATGGTGCGACTCTACCTCGCGGAAGCGGCGAGCACGCTCACGACGATCTTCCAGCGCATCGCCGGTCGCCTCGCGGCCAGCAGCTAGCAGGCTAGAACAGATCCGTCTCCCGGGCTCCACCCCCTCGCCAGGCGGGGTGGGCCCGGTAATAGAGTTCGCGTCCCGCCAACTGTTCCTGGAGCGTGTCGAACAACGCCAGATGGTCGATCTGGGATCGATGCTCGAGGAACGCCTCGCGCTTACGCGCCGCGTGTTCGCCCAACTCGACGACCGTCGTGCACGGCGGCCCCGGTTCGCGCTGCCGCTCGACCGGCAGTAGCATTTCCCCCGGCCAACTCGCCCAGTAGAGACGCCGATCGCCGGCAGCGCGGGTTGCCCAACGCGAGGCCACCTTGTGATCGGGGTGCCCGCTCGCGCCGCCCTCGGGACCAAACGCCAAGACTACATCCGCAGCCAGGCGATCCAGTTCCGCCGCGACGAGTTCGACCCCCTCATCCTGCGGGTGCTGCTCCAATCCTCCGTCGCTCAGTCCCGGCGTGATGACCGCCTCGATTCCGAATCGTGCACAGGCGCGTCGCAGTTCCTCGCGCCTCAACGCACCCAGAAGCGGCCGCTCCACAAGGCCCCCGGTGCGGCCCATCTGGCCGTCGGTCAGGCAAATCAAGCCTACTTGGTGACCGCGCGCCGCGTACATCGCAAGCGCGCCACCGAACGTGAAGACCTCGTCGTCGGGATGGGCCGTAATTGCAACGATGACTGTCATACGCAGATTAGGCATTGGGATCGCGTGGCGATCAAGTCACCGATTGCATACCATGGGCTCGCTTCACGAGGGGGTGGAGCGGGAATGGAGGCCGCGGGGTGCGCTCAGCGGCAGGGACGGTATCAAGTGAGTGCGAGTGTCCGCATGCTGATCGTTGAGGACGAAGAGATCGTCCGTTCGACGATGCGCGCCTATCTCGAACACAACGGGTTCGTGGTGGCCGAGGCGGGCACACTCGCGGCCGCGCGGGTGAGCATGCGGGAACAGCGACCGTCACTCGTCCTGCTCGACCTGCAGTTGCCCGATGGGGACGGACTCGACTTCCTGACCACCATCAAGAAAGACTGGCCGGAATTGCCGGTCGTCGTGATGACCGGTCACGGCTCGATCGAAACCGCCGTGACGGCGATGCGTCGCGGCGCCGACAACTTCATTCAGAAGCCGTTGCATTTCGACCAACTGCTCGTCTCCCTGCGACAGGCGCTCAAGACCGGCGAGTTGCGCCGTCGCGTTGCCGAGGACGTCCAACGCACGGCCGCACGCTATCGCTTCGAGGACATCGTCGCGGATAGCCCGTCCATGCACGCCGTGATCAAGCAGGCGCGCATCGTGGTGGCGGAGTCGCGCGCCACCACGCTGCTGCTCCTCGGGGAAACCGGCACCGGCAAGGGACTGCTGGCCGGGGCGATTCACTACGCATCCACGCGAGCGCGCGAACCGTTCCAGAAAGTCATCTGCTCGGCGATTCCCGAGTCGCTGCTGGAGGCGGAACTCTTCGGCCACGAGCGCGGCGCGTTCACCGACGCGAAGCAGCAGCGCCGGGGCGTCTTCGAGGCGGCCGACAAGGGCACCGTCTTCCTCGACGAAATCGGGGACATGCCGGTCGCGCTCCAGTCCAAGCTGCTCGGCATCCTCGAGGACCGCAGCTTCCGTCGCATCGGCGGCAGCAGTCTGATCGAAGTGGACGTTCGCATCATCGCCGCCACGCATCGCGATCTGCATAAGGCGGTCGCGGATGGAAGCTTCCGCGAGGATCTGTACTACCGGCTCAACGTCGTGCCGCTCACGATCCCGCCGCTGCGCGAACGCCACGACGACATCCTGCCGCTCGCGCGCTCCTTCGTGGAGGAGTTCAACCGCGGTCTCGGACGACGTGTGGGCGGCATCGCCGACGACGCGGAAGCACGGCTGCTCGAATACCCCTGGCCCGGCAACGTCCGCGAACTGCGCAACGTCATCGAGCGCGCGATGCTCTTCTCGTCCTGCGAGACGCTCTCCGCGGCCGATCTCTTCCTCGACATGGGAACGAGGCCGCAACCCGTCGCACCCGCGCCCGGCAGCGGCGCGCGATTGGCCCTGCCGCGCGAAGGGCTCAATCTTGAAGAGCACGAGCGGGACCTGGTGCGTCAGGCGATGGAGTTCACCGGCGACAACCAGAGCCGTGCCGCCGCATTGCTGGGCATCTCGCGCGACCAGATCCGCTACCGCCTCGAGAAGATGGGCGCGCTGCGCGGCAGCAGCCGGGCGCGCCGCGGTCAATAAGGGAGATAGCGCTCCGCGATGGCATGGAACGCGGCAACCTCCGCTTCGATCCAGTCCGCGTCCCGCCCGAGCTCCCCGGCCATGATGGCCGCCACCGCGGGCGCAGCGGCCGAAGCGGCGGCGGCATCGAACAGCAGGCTGCGCGACCGCCGCGACAACAGGTCGTCCAC
>CBDURV010000032.1:0-13710 GCA_965369495.1 uncultured bacterium | reverse complement strand
ACGCACTTCGCGACCTGATCGGAGTCCACGAGGAACGAGATGTTGATCTTCGTTCCGCCGTGGCTGATCAGCCGCACCGGGAGCCGCGCCTTCTTGAGCGCGCCGAAGACCTCGGCCGCGGTTCCGACGCGATCGCGGATTCCCTCGCCCACCACGCAGACCTGCGCCAAATCGCGTTCCACCGTCGTTTCGCTGAATCCGGACAGGTCGCGAATGACAGCGTCGAGGTTGCGGTCGCTATCGACCGTCACCGAAACCGTCACCTCGCTCGTGGCGACAAGATCGACCGAAAGATCGTGCTTGGCGAACACCTCGAAAATGCGCGCCATGAAGCCCGCCTGCAGAAGCATGCGCGTGGACGCGACCGTCACCAGGATGATCCCGCGCTTGGACGCGATCGACTTGACCGGCTGGCGCGAGGGCGGCGCGTCCAGCAATATCAGCGTGCCATCGTGGTCAGGCTTGGCGGTGTTGCGCACGCGCACCGGAATGCGCCTCTCGACGGCGGGCAACATCGTGGCGGGGTGGATCACCTTGGCGCCGTAGTAGGCCAGCTCGCTCGCCTCCGCGATCGACAGCGCGGGAATCGAACGCGCACTCTTGACGACGCGCGGATCGGCGGACATGACGCCATCGACGTCGGTCCAGATCTCCACCTCGTCCGCCTGCGCGGCCGCGGCCAAAATCGTCGCGCTGAAGTCGGAACCGGAGCGGCCCAGCGTCGTCACGTTGCCGGCGGCGTCCTTCGCGATGAAACCGGTCACCACCGGAACGACCTTGCGGAAGCGCGCCAGCGACTTCTTGATCGCGGCGAAGCAGGCGGGGTCCGGGGTCGCCTCGCCAAATCGCGAGTCGGTGCGCAGCCCAAGATCCCACGCATCGACCGCCTCCGCCTCGATGCCGTTGACACGAAAGTAGGCGGCGACGCCGCGGGCCGACATGCGCTCCCCGAAGCTGGCCACGAGATCGAGGCTGCGGGGAGTCAGCTCCCCCACCAGCTTGAGGCCGCGCAGCAGGTCGTTGAGTTCGTCGAGAAGCGGCTCCACGACGCCGTAATCCACCCCGATCGCGTCGTAGAGTTCGCGGTGGGTGCGCCGCAGCTTGCGCAGCGAGTAGCCCCCCGCAACGGCCGCCCGGGCCAGCCGCAGCAGCTCGTTGGTCACCCCCGAATGGGCCGAAACGACCACGACCGGGCGAACGCCGCTCTGGGAGCGGACAACGTCCAGCACGCGGGAGAGGTTTTCCTCGCTCCCGACCGACGTGCCACCAAACTTGAGAACTCGCATGAACGGCGGAATTATAGGCTTCGTGTCCCGTTCGGTATCCTGAAACCGTGGACCGCGACCAGCTCATCTACGACTGGAACGTCGAGGGGACGTTTCCGGCCAAGCCCACCCAGAAGATCCAGCTCAACGACGAGACGTTGCGCGACGGGCTGCAATCGCCCTCGGCGCGCAAGCCCTCGCTCGATGAGATGGTGGCGCATCTGCACAATTGCGCCGCCGTCGGAATCGACGCGCTGAACATCGGGCTGCCGGGCGCGGGGCCGCACGTGGTCGAGCAGACCGAGGTGCTGGCGCGCGAAATCGTCAACGCCAAGCTGCCGCTCTATCCCAACTGCGCGGCGCGCACGGTCGTGGCCGACATCCAGCCCATCGCCGACATCAGCCAGAAGTTCGGCCTGCCCATCGAGGCGGCGACCTTCATCGGATCCTCCGCCATCCGCATGGAGGTGGAAGGGTGGGATCTCGACTTCGTCCTCAAGTGCGTCACCGACGCGATCAAGTTCGTGAAGGCCGAGGGGCTGCCGTCGATGTTCGTGACCGAGGACACGGTGCGCGCGCATCCGGATGTCGTGCGCGCGCTCTACGGCACGGCGATCGATCTCGGCGCGGACCGGCTCGTGGTTTGCGATACGACCGGCCACATTACGCCGTGGGGCGTCAAGAACCTGCTCGGATGCATCTTCGATCTGATCGATGAGAAGGGGGTCCGGGGGCAGGTCGAGGTGGACTGGCACGGCCACATGGACCGCGGTCTCGGCGTGATCAACAACATCGCCGCCATCGAAGCAGGCGCCGACCGACTGCACGGCACGGCACTGGGCATCGGCGAACGCGCCGGCAACGCACCGCTCGACATCACCATGGTCAATCTCAAGCTCATGGGCTGGATCGATCAGGACCTCACCAAGTTGGGTCGCTATGTCCAGTACGGCGCCGAGATCTGCGGCTTCGACGTTCCGTCCACCTATCCGGTCTTCGGCGCGGACGCGTTCGAGACCGGCACCGGCGTGCACGCGGCCGCGGTCATCAAGGCGCTCAACCGCGACGACGCCTGGCTCGCGAACCGCGTCTACTCCGGCGTACCCGCCGACGAGTTCGGTCTGCACCAGAAAATCGGCGTCGGCCCGATGTCGGGCAAGAGCAACGTCATCTTCTGGCTGCGTGCCAACGCCTACGACGTGACCGACAACGTGGTGAACGCGGTGTTCGAAGCGGCCAAGGGCGCCGATCGCATGCTCACCGACGACCAGATCGACGCGATCGTTCGCGAACACGTCGTATAGATCCCATACGGGAAAAGTTTCTGGGGCCCGCATCCGGGGCGGGGTCCGGCTGGCACGTCATTTTCGTAGAGAGTCGATCATGAAAGCACTTCTCTGGGCAGCCCTGATCGTCCTCGGCTTCGGCGCGGGTTTCGTTGTGCGCGACATGCGGGAGCCGGACACCTCCGGACGCCAGACGCGCGACGTGGAAGACCCCGAGACCACGCGCAGGCGTGTCTTCGCGCGCCTCACCGAAGAGCAGCGCGAGGCGTTCCTGGCGGAGGCCTTTCCCGACCTGGTGCGGCTGCGCGTGGAAGACCAGGAGCGACGCGCTCGGATGGCGCAGGAGGCCGCCGACGCGGCCGCGACGGAGGAGCTGGACGCCGACGCCGAGGCGGATGCGGTGCTCGAAAAGTTTCGCGGCGCGATGCGCAGCCAACTGCCGGCCTGGAAGGCGCAATTCGGAGTCAACGCCAAGGGCATCGGCATGCAGATCGCCAAGGAACTGGGGCTCACCGGCGAGCAGGCCAAGCTGTTCGCGGCCGCCTACAAAGCAGAGGGCGCGCTCGCGGCGGAACGGGTCATGGGGCTCTTCACGGGCGAATTCGAAGGCAGCTCAACAGACATCGAAGCGACCATGGACAGCTTCTACTGGTTCTACGGATCAGCGGGAATCATGTCCGAATCGCTCGCCGGCGACCTCGGCAAGATCGTCGGCGACGAGGATGTCGCGTCCGCGCGCGAGGAAATGCGCGTGCGCAACAAGCAGCAGATCGACAAGCAGGTCGAAATGCAGGTGGCGATGATGAGCCTGCCGGATCTCTCCGAACAGCAGCGCGCCGAGGTGAAGGAAGTCTTCGGCGGCGGCGGCATGATGAAGGAGCAGAGCAAGATGTGGGGCGCGATCATGAAGGACCCGCGCAAACTGCTCAACGCCGACTCGGACGAAAAGTGGGCCAAGGTGATCGAACCCTCCATGCACACCAACCGCGTCCGCATGAAAGCGATCCTCACCGAGAAGCAGTTCATCGCCTACCGCGACTACGAGAAGATGATGGTTGCGCAGTCTCGGATGTGGATTGAGCCCTATCTCAAAAGCGCCCGCGCTGCGAAGTAGCCGAGAAGCCGGAGTGGCGCTGGCGGAACGCGGTCCGGCGTGAGAGTCGCACGCCGGCCGGCCGCGATCGTGTCCTCTTTTGAGGGCGCATACTCGGAAAAAAGGTGTCTGACGCCGTACTACCGACTTAGGAAGTCGTGGGCTCGTTGGGCGGACTCTACTGCGTTGTGCGAATGGCGGGAGAGTTCGACGGTGGCGGGCAGGTCTCCGGGGACGGCGCGGAGCGCTCGGAGGACGGGCGGCCAGTCGATTTCGCCTTCGCCGAACATCAGGTGATCGTGCACTCCGCGCTTGTGGTCATCGAGGTGGACGTTGGCGAGAACGGGCGCGTAGCGTTCGATGACACTCTCGGGGCGCTCGGATTCGAGGCAGTGGATGTGCCCCACGTCGAGCGTGAGCTTCAGATCGGGTAGCTGCGCCGCGAGTTGGTCGAACTGCGCCATCGTCGCCACCAGCATGCCGGGCTCCGGTTCGAAGGCGACGGTGCCGCGCTCGCAAAGTTCCCCGAGCCCCTCCAATAAAAGCGCCATGGAATCGCCACCCTCGTCGCGCCCCGACCAGAGTGAGATGCAGGGTGCGTTGAGCGCGGCCGCCGCGTCGATGCACGCGAAGTAGAAATCGAGCCGACGCTGCCGCGCCTTGCGATCGGGGGTCAGCAGCGTCGGCCAGTGCTTGCGCGACGGGTCGAGCAAAAAGCGCGAGCCGGTTTCGACCACCGGCACCAATCCGCGATCGGCGATTTCGCGGCCGAGGCGCGCGTAGTCGGTGGCGCCCGGAGGCGCGTGGTGAACGTCGATTGTCAGCCCGACGCTGCGGTAGCCGATCTCCGCGATGAGATCGAGCGCGTCTTCGAGCCGGTGGTGAGCGAAGCCGTTGGTGTTGTAGCCGAGCAGCAGGCTCACTTGACGGTCGAGAACTCCTTGAGCGCCTTCGACTTCTTGGTCCAGGCCTTGACCTTGCGGTCGTACTTGCCGAGGTAGTTCTCCGCCTTCTTCATCGACGCCTTGTCGAGATCACCCTCCATGTCGTAGAGCGTGTTCCAGATCTCCGCCCAGCCGTCGAGCGTGTTCATCGCCTTCGACGCCTCGGTGATGTCCGACTGCGACGGGCGGTTGCCCGCAGCCATCGACGCCTTGCAGCGCGCGAATGCTTCCTCGAACTTGGCGCCGGCCGCCTCCACCTTGGGCCACTCGCGCTCGACCATGTCCTTGATCTGCTGCGGAATGCCCGCGGGCGCCGGAGCCATGCCGCTCTTTTTCGGCTCGACGGTATTGCTGGACGGGGTCTTGGTCGTCGTCCCGGTCTTCTTGCCGCAACCGACGGCAATGAACGCAACGAGGACAAGCAGGACGAGGAGGGGCAGGTGGCGGGTCATAAGCCGGGGATTTTACCCGGAGTTGCGAATGATCCGCGCCATGTAGCCGCCATCGCCGAAGGATTCATCGGGATAGCAGGTGCGCTCCTCGCCCAATGAGAAGCCGCCCTGATCGATGAATGAGCTGACAATTGCGCCGTTTTCTTCCGGCTCCAGCGAGCAGGTGGAGTACACCAGCACGCCCCCCGGCCGGACGTGGCCGGCGCCTAGGCGGATCAGTTTGCGCTGCCGTTCGACCATGTTCTTGAGGTGGCGCTCCTTGACGCGCCAGCGCGCCTCGGGACGCCGGGCGAGCACGGCGGTGTTGGAGCAGGGTGCATCGACCAGCACCGCGTCGTACTCGCCCTCGGGCTCCGCGCAGACGAGATTGTCGAGGCCTAGGCGCTCGGCGTTCTCGGCGACCATCGCCAGGCGCTCGGGATCGATGTCCCACGCGGTGACGTTGGCGCCCAGTTGCGCGAGATGCGTCGCCTTGCCGCCCGGCGCCGCGCACAGGTCGAGCACGCGCCAACCCGGCTCGGGAGCGAGGAAGGGCGCAACCTGCGACGCGACCGCGTCCTGCACGACGACCCGGTCGCCGCAGATCTCGAAGACGCGACCCACCTTCACGCGCAGCGATAGCTCGAGCAACTCACCGCGCGGCCCATCGCTCGTCTCGATGTCTTCGGCGGCGAGTGCGGCGCGCACGTCCTCGAGACGGCCCGGCGCCGGGCGCAGGTAGGTGGGCGGTGTCGATGCCTGCAGGTCGAGGCAGACCAGCGCTCGCTCCACGCCCAACTCCTCGAGCCGTCGCTTGGCGATCCACTTCGCCGTCGATCCACGCGCCGCGAGGAATCCGACCGGGTCGGTGTTGCGGTCGGGAAAGACGCTGCGCGGGAAGTAGAGGCTGAACTCTTCGCGCGGCAGCGCGCGGCGCAGGTCGGTGGCTTCCTCGTGCGGGACCTTCTTCACGGCGCGATTGATGCCGCGCAACATCGCGTTCACGAACGAGCCGTCCTGGGGCCGCCCGAGCAGGCGCGTGTTCTCCACCGCCGCGTTCACCACGGCGTGCACCGGCGTGTCGTCCATATAGAGCAACTCGAACAGGCCCGTCCGCAGCACCGCGCGCGTCGTCGGCTTGATGAGCGGCAACTTGCGCGTCGAGTAGGTCTGCAGGATCGCGTCGAGAGTCCCACGCCGCCGCACCGACCCCAGCACCAGCGCGGTCGTCGCGCCATCGCGCGGACCGTCCCACAGGCGGCGGGTGGTCGTCTTCTTTACCTCCAACAAATGGAGGGTTCGGGCGGCTTCGTGCCTTGCGTTCACGCGGATAGAGTACGAGGGTGCAAAAGATCGGCATCCTCACCGGCGGCGGCGACGCGCCCGGCCTGAACGGCGTCATCCGCGGAGCGGTGCTCACCTGCGTCGGAATTCCCGACCTCGACATCGTCGGAATCCGCGACGGATTCGGGGGATTCGCCCAGGAGGACGGCATCGTGCCGCTCGACGCCGCCTCCGTCCGCGGCATCCTCTGGCGCGGCGGATCGATCCTCGGCTGCAACAATCGCTTCAAGGCGCCGGTCTCCGTCTATCTCGATCGGATGGAGCGGGAGGGCATCGAAGGACTGATCGTGGCGGGCGGGGACGGAACGCTGGCGATGGCGAACGAGTTGGCCGACGCGGGCGCCAAGGTGCTCGGCGTGCCCAAGACGATCGACAACGACGTCACCGGCACCAACATCACCTTCGGCTTCGATACCGCCGTGGACCTCGTCGCCTCCTCGTGCAGCCGGCTGGTCGATACCGCCGAGACGCACGACCGCGTCATGATCCTCGAGGTGATGGGACGCAACGCCGGCCACATCGCCCTGCACGGTGGCATGGCGGGCAGCGCCGATGTCGTGCTCATCCCGGAGATACCGTTCACGTCGGAGAGCGTCGCGGACGTGATCCGGGAGCGTGCCGCGCGCGGTCGCAGCTACACGCTGATCGTCGTGGCCGAGGGTGCGAAACGGGCGGGCGGCAAGGTCGTCCTCGACAAACACAGCACGCAGCGCTCGGGCCGCGAAATGCTGGGCGGCGTCGGGGACGCACTGGCCGAAGCGCTCCGTTCGCAAGTCGAGCACGAGGTCCGCGCCATCACGCTCGGCCACCTGCAACGCGGCGGAACGCCGTCGGCGTTCGACCGCGTGCTCGGCACGCGCATGGGTGTCTGCGCCGCCGAAGCGCTCATCGCAGGCAAGAGCGGAGTGTTCACCGCGGTCCGCAACGGCAGCGTCGTACTCGCCCCCTTGGAGGATGCCAACCAGGGCACGCGCGGCGTCGATCCCGAAGGCGACATCGTGCGTGCCGCGCGGAGAGTCGGCATCAAGTTCGGCGACTAGTCTGAAATCGGAAGGGACCTATGCCGATCGGTATTGAGCTTTGGGCTTTGAGCTTTGCGCCGCGACCGGCTAGCCACTTGGCATGGCCATCGTCATTGGGCCTCGGTCGATCGCGGCGCCGCCCCAGACCTCCCGAGGCCCCGTGGCTGCCAAGAGCGAGTGGATGGCCTGGGTAGCGGCGCAAAGCTCAAAGCTCAAGGCCCAAAGCGCGCGCAGCGCATCCGCCGTTCTACGACTTGGGCCGTTTAACCACCTTGTAGGCGTGATCGCGCTTGCGGAGGACTTTGGTGGTCTTGATCGTGTCGCCGAAGCCGATGGCGCGGACGACGTCGAAACCCTCGATCACGCGGCCGAACACGCTGTCGCGTCCGTCGCGGTCGGGGGCGGGCGTCATGTTGAGGCTGAAAATGCAGCCCTCGGTGTGCTCGCGGCGGCGTTTCGAGACGAACGCGATCGTGCCCGGGAAGTTGAGCCTCCGGCTCGGCTCGGACTCGATCAGGAAACCGGGATCGCCGAAGCCGTTGTTGAACGGCTGATTGTCCCGCGAGTTCGGGTCGCCACCGAACGTGGAGCCTCCTGAACTCGACCAGTGGAAGCGCGTGCCGTCGTAGAAGCCGCTCCCTGCGAGGGTCACGAAGTTGGCGACGGCGTTTGGCGCATCGTCCTCGAACAACTCCAGCACGAACGAACCGCGATCGGTGTCGATACGCACGCGCGGAAGATCATCCCGCTTCGCGTCCGCGGCGCGATAGGAAAGCTCGTGCTTCCACGCCTGCTGGAGGAAGGTCAGCTGCATCTTCTCGCGCGCGTACACGGGCAAGCGCCGCAGGAGCAGCTTGTACTTCTCGAGCAATGCGAGTGCCTTGTCGTACTCGCCGGCGTCCCGCAGCAGCTGCATCTCAACCAGCGTCTGCCGTTCGTTGCGGTTGAGCGACGGATTGGCGACCCGCAGCGCCCGCATGACCTCGAACGCGGCGGTGTACTGGTTGCGCCCGACCAGCACGCGCACCAGATTGGCGCGCAGCGATGCGTAATCGGGATACTGCTCGATCAGGGCGCGCAACTCGCCTTCCAACTTCGCCAGCGGAGCGTCCAACCGGCGCCCGTCGCGCAGGCCGAAGTAGCCGGCCATCACGGGTGCGGTACCGGGGGCGGGGCGATTGCTCACGGGCTTCTCGGCCGCGATTTTCTGCAACAGCACGAGGGCTGCATTGGGCGAGGGCGCCGCCTCGACACCGACATCGCTGCCCCAATCCCCGGCACCCTCCTTGGCCGGTGCCAGAGTGGCGGCACCCTGCCGCGTCGTCGCACCGTCGGTCGTGACCGGATAGAACGAGAGCACTCGCCCCGCCTCCGTATCCCACAGCTCCGCGCTGAATTGATAGGTGCTCCTCGGCCGGCCGATCTCAAGCAGATCGAGCGGCAGTCGCGCCTCGAAAGTGAACCCCTCCTTGGCGCTGAAATCGAAGCGCACGTCGGCCCGGGATGCATCGAGCGGGATCGCCGGAGCGCCACCCTTCTTGAGCCAGAGAGTGAGCGGCGCCTTGGGCATTTCAAGAGGCGCGATGAGGACGGCGATACGCCGCTGTGTTCGCGGATCCGTGAAGTGCAACCGCAGGCCCAGCGATAGGGGCGTGAAAACGCTGTCGTAGCCCACATAGAGCTGGCGCCCGGCGCGCAGCAGCCGGCAGGTCCCGTGGACTTTCTTGTCGCGCCGCGGTTCGAACACGGCGGCCTTGGCCCAGACAGCGTCGTCGAGGCGGCCGTCCAGCTTGGGAGCGGTCGTAGCCGGCACGACCAGCTCCGGTCGCTCGGCGTAAGCGCCGGCACAAAGAAGCAGCACGAGCGTGCTACTTGACGCGGCTTGCGAGAGCGTCATAGCGGTGGTTCCTTCGGCGGACGACTTCGATCTTGTCGACGATGTCGTCCTGTTCGAGTTGCAGCAGCACGTCCATTCCCTTCACGACCCGTCCGAACGTGGCGACGCGCTCATGGCCGCCCAGCATCGGGGAGAGCGTGATCGCGAATTGGCTGCCGTGATGGACGCCCTCGGCAACGGGGACGGTAACGAGCCGGCCGGTCAGCGGCTGGC
Source organism: uncultured bacterium (assembly GCA_965369495.1). GTDB lineage: Bacteria > Planctomycetota > PLA2 > PLA2 > PLA2 > JBCDBY01. The sequence continues at coordinate 4,215 of CBDURV010000032.1, read as the reverse complement.
GCCCGGACTTGTCCGCGCGCAGGCGCCAGAGCGGGCCCTCGGGTCCGCCGCTGCCACCGGTCTGCGTGCGCGGGTTGCCGAGAATCGCGTACGAACCGCCGGTCACCGGACGAAAGCGCATGCCGTCGTAGTATTTCTTGCGCATCACGAGATCGACGAAGTTGTAGACCGCGTGGGCGGCGTCATCCTCGAACAGCTCGACCTCGATGACGCCCTTGCGAGTGTGTATCCGCACGAGGGGAAGCTCTTCCTTGCCCGCCTGCGATCGCGCCTTGTCGAGTTCCGCTTCGGCCTGCACCATCACCCGCACGGTGTTCGCGCTCCGCTGCGCCTCGGGGATTCCGGTCGCGTCGGGGTTCGCGCGGCAGACGGCGAGGGCCTTTTCCCACTGCTCCGTGTCGATGTAGTGTTCGACCAGCAGGTTGACGTTGGCGTCCAGGGCGCTCTGCGCCTCGCCGATCGACTCGATCAGCTTGGCCGCATCGTCGTAGAGGTTCCCCTCGTGAAGCAGCCGCCCGAGAAAATAGCGCAGCGAAGGCAGCGTCGGATTGCGCTTGCGCGCCTTTTCGAGCTGGGCGCGCAGCGAATTGATCTTCGCCATCGTGCGCGGCCGCACCGCTTCGGCGATCACGAGCTGCGTGGAGCTGTCGCGCTGGCTGATGTGCTGGTGCTCCGTGGAAAGCCGCCACAGCAACTCGTTGTCATCGAATTCGAGCGATGCCTCGGTCGGAATCGGTTCCCATTTCTCGTCGCGTCCCCAACCGTCGGGCGAGATCAACTCGGCGTGGGTGGAGACGGGCGACTGGTCCGTCGTATCCGGCGGGAAGAGGATCTGGGCCCGGACGCCCGCGCCGCGCACCGCGAGCACACAGCGCATCCGAAAGGAGCGTTCGTCGGCGCGGCCGATGCCGAGCTTTTCGAGTCGCAGCAGATACTCGGCCGACCACGATTCCGCGCCATCGACGAGCACGCGCGCACGCGCCGCCCGCGGATTTCGAACCATCGCGTTCGGCTTGGCCAGCGCGCGCCGGATGGCCGCGGGGTTGCCGCGAATCCAGACCGCCGGCGGCATCGCCGGCAGTCCGCCGGTCAGCGCCATGACCGTCTGCCACGCCCCCTCGGCGTCACTCACCTCGAGTCGCAGCACCTCGCCGTAGTACGAGCCCTTCCCGCCGAACGCCACGGCGAGCCAGGCGCCGTTCCGCTTGAGCTTTACGAAGCGCCCTTCGGTCTGCTGCGTCCAGGCGTCCGCCCATTCTTCCGCGGAGATTTCGCCATCGAGTCGAATCGGGGTTCCCGCCTTGATCTCGAGCTGCGGAGCCGCGAGCAAAAGCAGGGCAATACAGGAGGTTGCCAGCACGCGGATTACTATATCCGCTCATGTCGGCTTCGGATTTCGATCGCCTCGTCGCTCTTATGGCCCGTCTGCGCGCCCCCGACGGCTGCCCCTGGGACCAGGAGCAGACGCTCCCGGACCTGGCGCGCTACATTCGCGAGGAGGCGGAGGAGGTGGCCGAAGCGATCGAAACCGGCGAGCCCGACGCGATCCGCTCGGAACTGGGCGATCTGCTCTTCAACCTGATCCACGCCGCCCGCATCGCCGAGGAGGCGGGCGAGTTCGACATGAACGACGTGATTCGCGGCGCCCACGAGAAGATCGTCCGCCGCCACCCGCATGTTTTCGGGGACGCCCAGGCGCGCACCAAGGAGGAAGTCCTGGAGCACTGGAACCGGATCAAGGCGGAAGAGAAAGAACGCGGGGAGCGATAGGTACTCAGTTCCGATAATCTCTGCACCGTGGGCTCCGAACGAAAGGTCTTCCGCACCGTCTCCCCCCGCTCGGGGTACACGGGCGACGTCATGCTCGCGACCGTCGTGGACGGACGCCTCGTCAAGGTCGAGGGCGACCCCAACGATCGGATCGCACGCGGCAAGCTCTCCCCCGCCGCGCAGCGCTACGTCGAGCGGGTCTACAGCGAGGAGCGCATCACCCAACCGCTGCGCCGCCGCGGCAAGCCCGGCTCCGACGACTTCGAGGAGATCTCGTGGGAAGAGGCGATCGACGAGATCGCCGAGACGCTCACACGCATCGCGAAGGAGTCGGATCCGCGCGCGCTGCTCCACCACTCCGGCCATGCGCAGGACGGCGTGATGGGCGAGTTCGCCAAGCTCTTCCTCTCCTACTACGGCGGCTACTCGACGCTATTCGGCGACCTCTGCCGCTCCGCGGGCATGGAGGCGACGCGCCTCACCTTCGGTGCGCTGCTCCACCACCCGCCCGAGGACTACGTCAACAGCGGCATGGTGGTGGTGTGGGGCAAGAACCCCGCGGTCACGAATCCGCACCAGATGACGTTTCTCGAGGAGGCGCGCGCCAGCGGCACCCACCTCGTCTGCATCGATCCGATTCGAACCGCGACCGCGGAGCAGTGCGACGAGCACCTCGCGCCGCGGCCCGGCACGGACGGATTCCTCGCGCATGCGATCGCCCACGTCCTGCTGCGCGACGACCTCGTCGACGCGGAATTCATCGAGCGTCACGTCCATGGCTATCCCGACTACGAGCTGCTGGTGCGCCAGTACACGCCGGAAAAGGCGGAGGAGACCTGCGGTATCCCGGCGGAAATCGTCGAGGACTTCGCGCAGCGTTTCGCGGAGGCGCGGCCCGCCAACATCAACGCCGGCTTCGGCCTGCAGCGCTATCGCAACGGCGGGCAGACCATCCGCGCACTCGCCGCCCTGCAGGCTGTGGCGGGCAACATCGGCAAACCGGGCGGCGGATTCGACTTCTTCAACCAGGCGGCGTTTTTGGCCCGCCCGTTCCCGTTCCGGCTGCCGGCCCCGCCGCGCGTGCGGCAACTCGGCGCGGCCAGCCGTTTCGGACGCGTGCTGCTCTCCGCCGATGAACCGGCCGTGCGCGCCGCGATCCTCGAACGCACGAACCCGATGTCGCAGACGCCGTTCACGAGTGCCGTGCACTACGCGCTCGAACGGCTCGATTTCCTCTGCGTCATCGACCAGTTCCTGACGGACACCGCGCGCCGCGCCCACATCGTGCTGCCGGCGAAGTCGATGTTCGAGGAACTCGATCTGCACCCCGGCCTCTGGCACGGCATCCTGCACGTCAAGTCGAAGTGCATCGACCCGCCCGGGGAGGCGCGTTCCGAACGCGCCATCTACGGCATGCTGGCCGAGCGCATGGGCTACCCGACCGAGCAGTTCGAGATGGACCCGGAAGAAATGATCAACCGCGTCCTGCCGCCGGGCCTCAGCGTCAACCGCCTCAAGAAGCAGCCCTTCGATCGTCACGGTCCGCGCTGGATCCCGTTCTCCGACGGCAGGTTCCCGACACAGAGCGGGCTGATCGAGTTGCGCTGCGAGGCGGCCGAAGTGAGTTGGCGCGTCGATCCGCTGCCTTTCTATACGCCTCCGCGTGAGTCGCAGGCGAACGACCCGAAGCGCTTCGCCAAGTTCCCGCTGCATCTGCTGACGCCCAAGACGGAGGAACGCGTCTGCTCCCAGTGGGCGACCGACGCGGTGTTGCGCGAACGCGAGGACGCACGCATGCGCATCCATCCCGACGACGCGCACGCGCGCGGCATCGACGACGACATGCGCGTGCGCGTCTTCAATGATCGCGGCGAAGTGTTCCTGCCCGCCCACCTCGACGAAAGCGTGCGCAAGGGCGTCGTGGTCGTGCCGCAAGGGCGCTGGATCGCGATCGACGGCTTCTCGACGAACGTCCTGACCCATGACGACGTGACCGATATGGGGTATGGAGCGATTTTCTTCGACTGCCTGGTCGAAGTCGAGCCGGCCCCTCCCGAGAGCGATACTTAGGCTCAACGTCGGAGGACCTGACTGGTTGCGGCGTAAAGCGTTGAGCGTAGAGCGTTCAGCCCCTCCGGCCCGCATTCCTGCACCCCTGGCCGCTCCGATTTTGGTCAATCGCTGTCCGGACGCGGCGAATTGCGTTCTAGAATTGAATGCCCCCCTTGTTCCGATCCTGCCGCCTGTCCTTTTTCCTGCTGCTGGCCGGCCCCGTGGTCGTTCCGCATTTGCAGGGCGAGGTGTTCGCGCACGGCGGCGAACCGCCTCCGCCCCCGGAAGAAGACGAGCCGCCGCAGGATCCCCCCGCCCCCCCCCCCCCCCCCCCGCCCCCCCGGCGGGGGGGGGGGGGGGGGGGGGAGCGGGGGGGGAGGGGGGGTGGGGGGG
>CBDURV010000031.1:0-13717 GCA_965369495.1 uncultured bacterium | reverse complement strand
AACAGGTCGCGATTGGTTTGCGGCTCTCCCAGGTTGTCGTCCGACACGATGTGCGCGGCGACATCCAGCGCGGCCTGGGTCGCGAGTTGGAGTGTGTGGAGCGTAAAGCGCTGCTCGCGAATGTCCGTGGCGAGAAGATCCAACTGGCCGATCGTGCGCAGATCCTGGATGTACGCTTCGATCAGCCCCAGCTTCTTCGCGACGAGATCGGGATCGGTCACCGAGTCGCCCGCTCCTGTTTGCGGCACTGGCGCAGGATCGGCTCCAGGTCCCAGTAAAGGTTGCGTAGCTTCACTTCGAACCGGATGCGCGCCGCTCGATCGTTGTCCGCCAGCACGATTCCGTCGCGCAGGACGCGGATACCGAGATCCGGCGGGACGTTGTTCATGCAAATGACCTGCACGGGGCGCCGCAGTTCCTTCTCAAGCGTCGCTTCGAGGCGCATTTGCGGCGAATCGAGAATCGACGGGGGCGCTTCCTCGTACAAAACGGCCACATCTACATCGCTCGAGTCCGATGAAGTGCCTCTGGCGACGCTTCCGAACAGGTACGCGGCACTTACGCCGGGGTGCTGATTCAGCACCCGGCGCACAACGTCGGCGATTGCGTCCCGGTCCATGGGACGAGTATAGCGCTCGACTCTCCGCGGGTGACGGGCGCAGTCGCATGTGGGATACGGTCCCGGGAAGATTTATCCGAGACTGGCGGGTGGATTCACGCGCGAATCTCGCAGAAAAACACCCGGTTCCGTGTCTGGAACAACCGTTGTCGTACCGTGCCTGACACGATCTAACGGTGTTTTTTCCCTCGATGGATGGCACTACATCACGCCTACGGCGCGAGCGCCTTCCGATTCGCGGCCGCGGATGACACGCTTGCCGCGGTTCTCGCCTCGGTACTCGGTTACGGCGGTGCACTGCGCCTCAAGGCCGTCGCGCTCGTAGAAAATCACCACCCAGTCGCGCGTCTTGTCGAGCTGATGTGCGCGCGCGGAGTTGGAGAAGAGCGCCGTGCACTGCCAGTCCTTCTTTTCGGTGTGGTAAATCGGAAGCCACGCCTCGCCCTCCGGGTTGAACCGCCGCGGGGCAATCAGTCGCAGTTCGCCCGCCTCCGCCTTGGCGCGGTACTCATGATCGACCTCAAGCAGCGCGGCGACCGTCGGCGGCGGGAAATCCTCGGCCAGATCCTGGGCCCGCATGAGCCGCGCGCGCCGACGCGTGGAGCGGTGCAGCAAAACCTCGAGCGCCGCACTCACACCCTGGACGCGACGCGCTCCGAAACCGGGCACGGTCGCGAGCCGGCCGTCGTGCGCGGCGAGTTCCAGCTCCTCCAGCGTCTCGACCTGTAGCGTCTCGTGAATGCGGTGCGCCAGCTCCTCACCGATGGCCGGAATCGTGGCGAACAGCGCCTCGGGCGAAACCTGTCCCTCGAGCCGCTCGAGCAGGAGCAGGCGGCCGCTACGAAGGTATTCGGTTATCGCCGCCGCGAGGCTCTTGCCGATGCCGGGCAACTTGTCGAGGTGGTCGACCATGCTCAGCGGCACGTCGAGCCCGCGGCAGGTTTCGGCGCCGCGGTGGTACGCGCGCACGCGGTAGGAGCTGGCGTGTTGCGCAGCGAGCAGGTCAGCCACGCGATCGAGGACGTCGGCCACTTCCTCGTTGGAAATCGCAAAGGACCGCGGGTGCGACATGACTGCCTCTCGCCTCCACCCTAATCGCAGCCTCGGACGGCGGCCGGGAGTCATCGACCGGTGTCCTCTTCCGAGGGCGCATACTTGGAAAAATTGTGCCTGGCGCCGTAGTTCCGGTATTCGGGCAGTCTCCGGGGGATTGCGTGTAGGCTGTCGCGCTTCCATGCGGACCGTGGCCCCTATTCTCCTGCTCACGCTGCTCGTCTCCTGCTCCGCGGCCAAAAAGCAGATGTACCCCATCCAGAAGATGCGCGGCACGGACGGCGCGTGGCAGCGCGTGATCTCCGGCAAGGAGGTACGCATCTCCTACGAGGGGCGCAACATCCGCATCCAGCACGGCGGAATCCACATCGTCATGCTCAACGTCCCCGACGAGTTCCGCGGCCAGTACGGCTACTACACCGTCGAGATCACGAGCGACACCTTCAACGCGTTCTACAGCCCCAAGGGGCTGACGGTGCGATACAAGCAGAAGCTGCAGCACTGGGATCCGTCGGACCTGCCCGCCGGCGTGAAGATCGTCGTGGACGGCGTCGACCTGCGCTACGAGGGGCTGGAAACGGACACGTAACGCCCCCGTTCCTGCCCACGTCGCCGATTGGTTAGAATCGCCGCCCGGAGGATTGGGATGGCAAAGAGCAACAACGACGGCACGCCGATACAGGGCCGAATGCTGGTCGGTCTCGTGTTGGTGGTTGGCGCGATCGCGATCTTCGTGTGGTCGCGCCGGGACACAGAGGCGCCGGCGCGCGCGGACCGGCCCAGCGGGGAAGCGACCGAGGTCTCCGCGGAAGAAGCCGCGACGACGAAAGACGAGGGCGGCTACCGACCGGTGCGCATCGGGTCGCGCGACCGCCAACTCTCCGCCCACTACGCCAACGGCAAGATGAAAACGCGCTACTGGGTGCGCCGGCTCGACAACGGAGCGCACGTCAAGCACGGCCGCTACGAGTTCTGGAACGAAGAAGGAACCAAGGTCGCAGACGGCACATACGAAGAGGACTTGCGTTCCGGCACGTGGACCTTCTGGAACGCGAACGGCCGCAAGAACGAAGTGAGCGACTACAGCGTGGGCAAACGCAACGGGCCCTCGAAGCGTTGGAGCGAGTCGGGCAAGCTCGAAGAGAGTGGCGCCTACATCGACGAAACGCGCGACGGTATCTGGACGTGGTGGTACGCCGACGGCCAGCGCGCCGCGGAAGAGCATTACCGTCACGGAGAGCGCCATGGATGGCTCGTCCACTACTACGAGAACGGCCACGTCTCCGAACGCGTCGAATGGCGCGACAACCTGCCACTGGGGAAGAAGACGTTCTTTCATGAGAACGGCAAGAAGGCCGAAGAGGGCGCCTTCGTCGATGGCAAAGCGCACGGCGTCTGGACGCAATGGGACGACAACGGAAAGAAGACTGGCGAACGCGTTTTCGTGCGCGGCGAACTCAAGTCCAAGTAGTGCGTTGCGCGCGCTACTTGGATTGAGGACCTGATTCGTGCCCTATTTTCATTTGACGCCGGGGCGCGTTTAAGTACTTGTAGAGGCGTGAGCCTGCGCGAGTTCTGAGTCGATACCATCGACTCCGCCACTAGGGAAGGTGGTCCTCGCGCCCGTGGGCTTGGGAGTTGGAAACCCGTTTTGTCGCGGGAGGGAATGTCATGTTCATGACTCGTAGGACCGGTCTGTTCGCGCTGAGTGTGGTTGCGCTGTGCATGTTTGCAGCGAGCCCAGCGGATGCCGCAGTCATCGACCTGGATAAGGACTTCATCAACCGGGACACGGAGACGTCGGTCACATACGGCCGACTCTTCTACAACCGGCGCCTAAGGCTGCTGCAGACCACCGCGACGATCCGGAACGTGTCGCTGAACCCCATCGTGGGACCATTCTTCCTGCGCATTTCCGGCATCAGCCAGCCGGGCATGATCGTCGCAAACAGCACGAACACGGACCCGAGCGGTAACGCGATTCTCGTCTCGCCCACGGCCGTGCTGAATCCGAACGGCACCCTCGCAATCACCGTCCAGTTCGGGGGCACATGGACGGTGCGCGCGAGTTGGGCGTCGAGTGTGTTTGCCGGGCAAAAGCCGCCTCCGCCCGCGCCGGGCGAGTTGCAGCCGCCGGTTCTCGACCCGGCTCACACCCGCATGACGGCGGACACCGTCGTCACCATCGCCGGAACGGCAACGGGTGCCAACACGGTGGACTTCACCGGCCCCGGAGGCAATGGCTCGGCAGCAGTCATGCCCGATGGCACGTTCTCCGCCAGCGTCCCTCTCGCATCCAACCGCATCAATCTCGTCTTTTTCACCGCCCTGAGCGGCTCCGAAATCAGCGCCACCACCACCACGGCGATCACGCAGGATTCGCAGCCACCGGAGGTCTTCATCGACTTCCCGCTCGACGGCGCCACGCTGACCGTGCCCACCATCGATGTCGCAGGGCGCGTCTCCGATCTCCTGAGCGGCTTTGTCGGCCTTGAGGTCGAGGTCAACAACATCGAAGCGGTCGTGGACGTCGGAATCGGCACCAACGGGACCTTCATTGCGGCCGACGTGCCGCTCACCGAGGGCGTCGAAACAACGATTACCGCGACGGCCACCGACGAACTTGGCAATTCCGCGACCGCGACGATCAAGGTCACGCGCATCGCCCTCGAGCCGGATGAGCCGCAGATGGAGATCATTTCCGGCAACGCGCAGACCGGCACCGTCAACGAGGTTCTCGCCAACAAGATCGTCGTCAAGGTCACGCAGGGAGGCAACGCCTTCGCCAACAAGGCGGTCACGTTCGACGTCATCCGCAGCAACGGGCGCCTCTCCACCGCCAACCTCGGCGGCGGCACTGCCCTGCTTCAGATCAAGACCGATGTCAATGGCGAGGCGTGCTGCTACTGGCAACTCGGCGGAGACGCCGGCTGCGGCAACAACCGCATCGCCGTAACCAGCAAGGACATCGCCGGTACGACCTTCTTCTGCGCGTCGGCCGCGCCGGGCGCCGCCTCGCAAATCAACGTCGGCAACGGCAACAACCAGAAGGGCGAAGTGGGCACGACGCTCGCGGAACCGCTGCGCGCGTATCTCAACGACGCCTGCAACGGCATCGCCAGCTTCCCGGTCACCTTCGAAATCCGACAGGGCGGGGGCACGCTCTCCGTGCCCGGCGGACCGAGCGGCAGCAAGGTCACCGTGCCGACGTCGCAGACCGGCCACGTCGAGGTGCTCCTGACACTGGGCGATGACCCCGGCAACAACGTCGTCACGGCGGAGTTCTCGGGCAATCTGGGCGCACCCGCCACCTTCGTGGCGATCGGCCTCGCACGCGTGGAAGACGGCAAGACGAGCTTCAGCGGCGTCGTGCTCGACAACGCGGGCTGCCCGATCGGCGGAGCGGAGTGCAAGATCGACGTGGGCGGAACGGAATTCTCGATGCTGTCGGACGGAGGGGGGAACTTCAACTTCCCCGACATCGGAGCAGCGGGCAAGGCGGACCTCTTCGTGGACGGCAGCGTCGCCACCATGCTGAACGGTCAGACCATTCCGCAGGGCACATTCCCCTCGCTGCACTTCGAACCGGTCCTTGTGCATCAGGCGCACAACTCGCTCTCGATGCCGGTTCGCCTGCCGCGTCTCGACAGCGAGAACGTCAAGTCCTACTCGAAAACCAAGGACACGATCCTGACCGTCGCCGGCATGGCCGGCCTCGAAATGACGATCAAGGCCGGTTCCATGACGCTCAAGGACGGAACGGTCGCCCCCGACGGCACCCTCGTGCAACTGAACCAGGTGCACCACGACGATATCCCGATGCCGATGCCCGACGGCGCGGCACCGCCGTTCGCATGGACCCTGCAGCCGTCCGGAGCGAAGTTCGACCCGCCCATCTGCATCAGCTACCCGAACATGTCGGGGCTGCCGCCGGGCGCGATCGCATACTTCCTCAGCTTCAACCACGACACCGCGCGCTTCGAGATCATCGCGACCGGCGCGGTCACGGAAGACGGCTCCTGCATCGAGTCCGATCCCGGCGTGGGGATCCGCACGGCCGGTTGGGGCTGCAACTGCCCGCCCTACTCTGTAACCGGCGAGTGCGAGCGCTCGTGCGAAGAGGAAAATCCGCCGGGCGTCCACTTCGAGCCGGGCGATGCGATGAAATTCAAGATCGCCATCCCACTGGTGAAGAACAACATCAAGGCTTCGCCCGCCGAGACCATGATCTGGAACCTCCGCGCGGAAGACAAGGACCAGTACCGCGACTGCCCGGGCGACCCGTGGACCAAGTTCCCCGGCACGGGACCCTACGAATACAAGCTCACGGTGAGCGGCCCCGCGGAGTGGAACTCCGCAGGGAGTGGCCTGACCATGGTCACGAGGAGCGGGCTCAATACAGGTAACGTCTTCCTGGTCATCGATTCAGGCTGGGATGGCACGGGCACGATCACGGTCACCGCGACGCTGACAGACAACGCGGTATTGCCGACTTCCCCGGACACGGGGCACATGAAGGACCCCAGCATCTCCTGCACTTGGACGGTCGTCAAACGCGTCCAATGCCCGACGAGTCTCACCACGGTCTTCGGGAGCAACAACGTCTGGCGCACCGCCCCGGCCTTGTACGGCTACCGCGGCGATCCCGATGTTCCGCCCGCGGGTCGGCCGGACTACGAAGGTGAGACGATTCTTGAATCCTTCACGACGGTCACCGCGCTCGGGTTCTCCATGACGGACCTGAAGACCGCGTGGATAACCGCGAACCCGACCGTCAACACACCGAACAAGGTCGCCGTCGCACTCTGGACGGGCTCCAACAACGGAACGTTCGTGTTCAACACTCAGGACAAGATCTTCGATCAGCACGGCGGGTTCGGCACGACCGCGCCCTTCAAGGCGAGCGCCTTCGCGGACGCCGACGGAATCGGCTACAGCCTTCCGCAATTCTACTCGTGCGGCCCCAACCAGATCGGTGCTGCCACCATCAAACGGCGTTTCACCAACGCCAACGGCGTGCAAATCAACAAGTCTGCGCCCTAGGGCAAGGTGATGGACAAGAGCATCTACCTTCCCCTTGCGCTGTTTCCCCTCGCGCTGGGCGTGCTCATCGCAGCGTGCGGCGACGAAAAGACGGATGCGCCGCGCGCAGCGGGCGGCGAGCAGGCGAAACAACCGGAGGCTCAACCGGCCCCGACGACGCCCGCCGCGTTCACGGCGTGGGTCAAGCAGACCCGCACCAGACTCGCCGGGGAGCACGTCGCGCCGGTCGAAATCGAACGCGCGCTCATGTCGCGGCTCAACCGCGGCGAGCAGGTGTCGGACGCCGCCGTGATGGATCTCGCGGGCGCCTGGACGCGCCACGAGTCGGAACAGAAGAACGGGGGCAGCGAGGCCGCGAGCGCGGAAGCGCGTTACCCGCAAACGCTGCGCGTGCTCAAACAACTCGACGAGCGACTGGGCGACCGCGTCCTGCTGCGCTCGAAGCTGCGCATTCGCGCGGGCATTCTCGCGCGCAACGCGGGCGATCTTGAGCGCGCCGCCAAGGAGTACGAGCAGTCGCTCGCGCTCCTCACGCCGCTGCGCAACGAGACGGACATGCGCCGCATGGAGACCATCGTCTCCCTCGGCGACACGTATTTCCAATCGGGCGACAAGCGGCGCGCCGAGGTGATGTACCTCGAGGCGATGGGCTACGCCTGGGTGGCGATCCAGGACGATCCGGAAGCGCAGCACTATCTGCGCGACCGATACATCGAGGCAGGCCGAGGACTGATCGAGTGCCGGAGGGGCGACAAGGAAGCCCTTTCGAACATTGCCTTCTATCCGGCGACGCAGCGCGAGCTGGGGCCGGCTCTGGAAGCCGCACTGAAAGAGGCTGGGAGCGAGAAATGATGCACCATCAACAAACCTCCGTTCCGGCGCGCACGGTGCGCGCCCTGCTGTTCGCGGCGCTGCTGCTGCCCCTGCTGTGCGACACGGCCGCGGCGCAGGGCATCCAGATCGACGAGAACTGGACGCTCACCTGCAACGGCCAGACCGTGGTTCCCAACCCCGATGGCACGTTCACCATCACCAACGTCGCGGCGCCCGATCTCTTCGGCGCAGGCGGGCCGGGCACGGCGCCCGATTTCCTGAGCGACGACTTCGTGCGCCTGACGGGCATCGGCGTGGTGGATGGAATCACCTACTACTGCTTCAGCGATCCCTTCCAGATCCAGAACAACGTCACCTTCGAGCTGGGCGAGATCACGATTACGAGCTCGCCGCCGCCGCTGCCCGAGACGCTGCGGATCTTCTCCGACCAGTCCGCGATCGAGATCGCCGAGGGCGTTCAGCTGCAGGTGATCGGCTTCATGGGCACCGGGACGCAGGAAGACCTCACGAACCGCGACACGTGGACCGTCTACCGCACGAGCAACGCGGACATCGCCTTCGTCGATGAGGACGGTCTGGTGACCGGCAACGCCGAGGGCGTCGCGTTCATCACGGCGGTGAACGGAGGCGCGACCGCGGTCATTCGCATCGATGTCGTGCAAGCCACCGTGGACACGACCGTCGAGGGATTCGTGCAACTCGACGACGGAACACCGCTGGACGCGGCCACCGTCTCGACCAGTTTCGGCGGCACGGCCACGACGGACGTGACCGGTTTCTTCTCGTTCAGCGTGACGCTGCCCGCGGGCTCGACCGTCACCATCCTCGCCACGGGCGATGACAGCGGAACCGACGTAACCGGCGGCGTGAGCGAAGTGCCCGTCGTTGCCGACGGCATTACCGACGCGGGCATCATCGTCGCCGCGGCGGCGGTTATCTGGGTCGGTCCAGGCAGCGGCGACTGGAACGATCCGGCCAACTGGAGTACCGGTCAATTGCCACAGCCAGACGAAAACGTCGTAATCGACTTCGCCGGGAACATCGTGGAAATCAACATCCCATCCGGCACGGTTATCGACATCGGCAGCCTCACCAGCAACGAGAACGTGACGTTGCGAACCGGCGCCACGCTCTCCGTGGACACGATCATCCAGATCACGGCGCAATTCGACATCAATGGCGGAACGCTCAAGAACGCCACGATCTTGCCCGGCTCCAACGGCGAGGGGTTGGAAATCTCCGGCCACTGCACGCTAGACAATCTCACGCTCGAATGCGACGTGGACATCACCGTCACCAGTCGCTCCGTCACGTGCCTCAATGGCCTGACCATCAACGGCATCTTCACCACTTCGTCGAGTGCGTCGATCTGGGCCTCCGGGGGACAGACATTCGGCGGAACAGGCGAGCTGTTCTTCGCGCAATTCGGCTACCTCCGCCGCACCGGCGGCGGTGTCCTCACCATCGGCCCCGACCTGCTCGTGCGCGGCTACGGCTACATGTACGCGCCGCTGACCAACAACGGCACGTTCCGCTGCGACCAGGACGGGCGGACCCTCTGGTTCTTCAACTCGACCACCGGCTCACCGCTGATCAACAACGGCGTGATGGAATGCAGCAACGGCGGAGACCTCGACATCCGTGTGAACCCGTTCACCAACAACGGCACGGTGACGGGTGACGGCGCCAACACGCTGGTCTCCATTACAGGCGCCGTCTGGACCAACAACGGCTCCATTGCCACCACGAACGGCGCAACGCTGACGCTCTCGGGCGACTGGGACGACAACGGCACGATTTCGGTGACCGACGGCACGCTCAACTTCGGGCGCACCAACTTCGACACCGACGATTTCGCGGGCATCACCACGGTGAACTCCACGTTCAACCTGACCAGCGGAACGTTCAACAACTCCGACAACATCTTCGCGCCCGGCAACGCCTACAACATCGGCACGATCACCATCGTGGGAGGCATCCTGCAGGCTCCCGTGGGCGAAGAGATCGTCATCACCGGCAATCCGACCTTCGACAACCTGGAGATCGACGGCAACATCACCGCCTCCAGCCGTGCGATCTACATCCAGAACGGCTTCACGCTCAACGGCACGTTCTCGCTGACCTACTGCCAGGTCTACTGGCGCGGCACGCAGCTATGCGATGGCGCCGCGGACTTCAATCTGGTGAGCGGATGGAATTACTTCTACCGCCAGAACGGCGGCACGACCACCTACGGCGCCAACGTCGTCGTGCGCCACACATCGACGATTGGCCACGCCTACATCTACGGCCCGCTCGTCAACAACGGCGAATTCCGCAGCGAAGGCGGCCTCACGATGCACCTCTGGGGCACCGACTGGCACAATGCGGGCAGCCTCGTCGGTACCGACAGCAGCCTGCGCATCGACGCCAACGGATTCGTGAACCAGGCCACCGGCAGCGTCGATGTCACCGGCGGCACACTCTTCCTGCTGAACAACTGGACCGACCTTGGCGGCGTCGACGTTACCGACAGCCTGCTCAACTTGGGCGGTTCGATCGTGCCTTCCGACCTGCTGGTCGTGAACCGGGTCAATTCCGGCATCAACCTCTACGGCGCCACGCTCGACAACAGCGGGAACAACTTCACCCTCAGCGAGGACATGGACTTCCTCGCCAACACCAGGGTCACCAACGGTGAAATCACCGTACCGGCGGCGTACATACTCTCGATTACGGGCACCACGACCTTCGACAACCTGGATCTCACAGGCGACTTGAAGATCCTCGGTGGCAGCATCCTCTACCTGCAGACCGCGTTCACGCTCGACGACAAGATCGACGTCCAGCACGGGCAGATCTACACGACAGGCACGATGACCGTCGATGGCGCCGGAGAGATCCTGCTCGGCTCCACCTCGTGGGGCTACCTCCGGCATACCGGCGCCGGGACAACGACGTTCGAGACCGACATCACGATCCGAACCGGTTCGGGGTCTTCGTGGGCCTACTTCTATGGCCCCTTCAACCTGAAGGGCACCCTGCTCAACGAGGTCAACGGCCGCTGGCTCTTCCTGCAAGGCTCGAGCGGAACCAACAACGGCCTTATCCGCTGCGCCGACGGCGGCATGATCCAGGTCAACACCAATCCGTTCACGAACAACGGCACGATGGAGTGCGACAACGGCAGCACCCTGCAGTTGCAGAGCACGACCTGGACGAATACGGCGGACATCGACGCGACCGGGGGCTCGACGCTGCGCCTAGCCGGCAGCTGGACCGACACCGGCAGCCTGGCACTGGCCGACTCGGTGCTCGACATGGGCAGCAACTTCACGGTCGCCACCCTCAACTCGATCACCCGCACCAACTCCGGCCTCGCGATTTCGGGCACCTTCGATCTCGAGACGGCCACGTACTCGCTGGTGGAGGACGTCGACCTGAGGGGCACCATCAAGAACGGCACCCTCACGGTCCCGATCGCGCACACGCTGCAGCTCACCGGGCACTCGACGCTCGACGGCATCACGCTCAGCGGCGACATCGACGTACCGAATGGATTCCTGCTCTACCTGACCAACGGGCTCACGCTCAACGGCACGATCACGCTCATGAGCGCCGGTTCATGGACCTATCTCCTGTTCCTATCGACGATGACAATCGACGGGACCGGCGACATCGTTTTCGGCGGCACGGCCCAGTACAACCGCCTCGATAGTTCCAGCACGCTCTACACGTACACGCTGGGCCCGAACATCACCGTCCGCGAGGGCAGGGGCTACCTGTACAACAAGTTCGTGCTCCAGGGCACGGTGCGTTCCGATGGGGCAGGCCAGTGGAAGCAGATCGGGACGAATTCGACCAACGTCGCCTACGGTTGGAGCAACGAGGGCGCGATCGAGGTGCTCAATGGCGCCGAGACGTGGTTCAACTCCAACTGGACCAACGAAAGCGACGTCGACGTCACGAACGGCTCCACGCTGCGCGCATCCGGATCGTGGACCGATAACGGCAACATCGTCGTGACCGACAGCACGCTCTACATGAGCGGCAGCTACACGTCCGACGAAATCGGGGGATTCTCGCTGACGAATTCGGCGCTCAACCTGAGCGGCACGATGGACAACACCGGGTTGACCTACACGGCGACGCAGGCGGTCAACCTCACGAACTTGACCGTCACGGGCGGCACGCTCGACGTATCGGGTGCGGGGACGCTGTCCGTGGCCGGCACCACGACTCTCGACGGCGTGCAACTCGACGGCGACCTCGAAGTTCTCAACAGCCGTCGCCTCAACTACCGCAACGGGCTCGCAATCAACGGCACGCTCACGCTTTCGAGCGTGGGATCGTGGACCTATCTCTGGGCGCTCAACACCCAGACGATCGCGGGAACCGGCGACATCGTCTTCGGCGGAACGCGGCAGTACAACCGTCTCGATGCCAACAACGCCGTCACCTACACCATCGGCTCGGGCATCACGATCCGCGAAGGGCGCGGCTACATCTACGAGGACTTCGTGCTCGAGGGCACGATCGAATCGGACGGCGCGAGCCAGTGGAAACTGATCGGCGAGCCCTCCTCGATCTGGAGCAGCACAGGCACGATCAGCGTGCTCAACGGGGCCGCTTCGACACTCAACGGCACATGGTCAAACCCGGGTGCAGTCACAGTTGACGCCACCAGCAACATCACCGCAAGCGGCACATACGGGCCGGATGCGATCGAGAGCTTCGACGCACCGGGCACGGTCAATCTGGCCGGCACGCTCAGTAACGCCGGCGACACGTTCAACCCGCCCACCACATGGGGTGCGATCAACCTGAGCGGCGTCACCATCGACGGCGGCACGTTCGACATTCCGGTTGGGCTCACAGTCGGCATGACCAGCCACTCGACGCTCGACTCGGTCACGCTCGAAGGTGATCTGACCGTTCCCAACGGCGTCATTCTTTACTACCGCGACGGCCTCACGCTCAACGGCACGATCACCCTCGCGAGCGTCGGATCCTGGACCTATCTCTGGGCGCTCAATACCCAGACGATTTCCGGAACCGGCGACATCATTTTCGGCGGGACGCACCAGCTCAACCGCCTCGATGCCAACAACGCGGTCACCTACACCATCGGCTCGGGCATCACCATCCGCGGCGGCCGCGGCTACATCTACGAGGACTTCGCTCTGGAAGGCACGATCGAATCGGACGGCGCAAGCCAGTGGAAACTGATCGGCGAGGCCTCCTCGGCCTGGAGCAGCACCGGCACGATCAATGTGCTCAACGGCGCCACGACGACGCTCAACGGCACATGGTCGAACCCGGGCACAGTCAGCGTCGATGCGACGAGCAGCATCACGACCGCCGGCAGCTACGGTCCGGCCGCGGTCGAGGGATTCAATGCGCTCGGAACCGTCAACCTCGGCGGCACGATGAACAACGCGGGCGACACGTTCGCACCGCCCAACACCTGGGGTGCGCTCAACCTGAGCGGCGTTACCATCGACGGCGGCACGTTCGATATCCCGGGCGGGCTTACCGTCGGAATGACCAGCCACTCGACGCTTGACTCGGTCACGCTCGAAGGTGATCTGACCGTTCCCAACGGAGTCATTCTCTACTACCGCGACGGCCTCACGCTCAACGGCACGATCACCCTCGCGAGCGTCGGATCCTGGACCTATCTCTGGGCGCTCAATACCCAGACGATCTCCGGTACCGGCGACATCATTTTCGGCGGGACGCACCCGCTCAACCGCCTCGACGCCAACAATGCCGTCACGTACACCATCGGATCCGGCATCACCATTCGCGAAGGCCGCGGCTACATCTACGAGGACTTCGTGCTCGACGGAACGATCCGTTCGGACGGCGCGAGTCAGTGGAAACTGATCGGCGAGGGCTCGTCCGCCTGGAGCGGGAGCGGCACAATCGAAGCGCTCAACGGCGCGACATCGACGACCAACGGTACGTGGTCGTTCCCCGGCACCACCACGGTCGATGCGACCAGCACCCTGACGACCAACGGCACCTACGGCTCGACAGACATCGAGAGCATGGACATCGCGGGCACGCTCAACCTCAGCGGCGCCATGACCAACACGGCCGCCACGTTCAGCCCCTCCGCGACGTGGGGAACGCTGAACTTCCTCGGAGTAACCGTCAATGGCGGCACGGTGGATATCCCCACAG
>CBDURV010000030.1:0-13825 GCA_965369495.1 uncultured bacterium | reverse complement strand
CGGACGTCGGTCAGCAACGAGCTGGAAGAAATTCTCGGCTCGGAAATGATGCAGATGGAGTACGCCGCCTACCAGGCTTTCGGAGCCGCGTACGTTGCTGCACAGACGGACGAAGAAAGGGAGGCACTGGCGCGCGAGTGGATCGTGGAGGAGAACCAGGATCCGTCGAACGTGTCCGCGCATCGGCTGGAGCACTTCCGCCAGAACGAGCTGCCCGAACTCCTCGCGATTCATAAGGGCGACAAGAACTTCGAGCAGTTCAAGTCCGAGTTCACCAAGTTGGCCATGGCCGACGTGAACTTCGCGGACACGCTGGGCGGCTTCGACCTGCTCTGGATCGCACTCGGCGTGATGACCGCGTGGCGCCTCGCGTCGGGCACGGCTGAGGGCTAGTGCCGCGGGCAACCGGGACAACCGCCGGGGCCGTCCGCATCCTTGCAGTCGTCCGGCCCACGACAGCCACCGCGGTTCTTTTGCGTCAACGCGAACACCACGCTGAGCAGCGCAACGGCGAGAACGGCGATGAGTTCGGTCATGAGGCACCGCTCAGCAGCCCGGCGAAGCCCATGAACGCGAGGCTCAGGCTTCCGGCAATAATCAGGACGATCGCCATGCCGCGGGCGATCCCCGGCACATCGGCGGTCTCAGTGGACTCGCGGATCGATGCCATCAACACCAGCGCCAGAGTGAGACCGGCCCCGGCGCCGAGCGCGAAGGCGACGCCCTGCAGGAAGCCATACCCGCGATTCGTCTGGAAGATCGCGAGGCCGAGGATCGCGCAGTTGGTCGTGATCAGCGGAAGGTAGATGCCCAGCTGTCGGAAGAGCACGGGGCTCAGCTTCTTGATGGCCATCTCCACGATCTGCACCAGCGAGGCGATCACGACGATGAACGAGATGAGCCGCAGGTAGGGCGCATGCTCCAGCACGAACGTGTTCAGGAACCACGCGCAGATCGACGTGATCAGCAGCACGAAGACGTTGGCCAGGCCCATGCGCAGCGCCGTGCTGACGCGCGCCGAAACGCCCATGAACGGACAGAGGCCGAGGAACAGGGCGAGCGTGAAGTTGTTCACGACCGCCGCGGAGAGGAAGATCCAAACGAGGTCGCCCATCAGGCCGCCTCCCTCGTCGCAACAGGTTCCCGCTGTGCGCGCCGCTTCTCACGCCAGCTAATGATCATCAGGAGGAAGCCGAGCGTAAGGAAGCCGCCCGGCGGCAGGATCATCACGACCCACGGCTCGTAGTTCGGCCCGAACAACGGAACATCCAAAAACGTGCCGCTGCCCAGCACCTCGCGCACCGCCCCCATCAGGAACAGCGCGATCATGAATCCGAACCCGGTGCCCGCGGCGTCGAGCAGCGCCCGACCGACGGGTTGCTTCGATGCGAACGCCTCCTGCCGGCCCAGGATCATGCAGTTGACGACAATCAACGCGATGAACGCGCCCAGCGCCTTGTGCACGGTCGGCACGATCGCTTCGAGGCTCATGTCGGCGATGGTGACGAAGGTCGCGATAATCAGGATGTAGGTCGAGATCCGCACGGCGGCGGGAATCAGCTTGCGGAAGATCGAAACGAGCAGGCTCGATCCGCACAGGACGAAAAACGTCGCGATGCCCATGGCGAGACTGTTGGCCACCGTGTTCGTCACGGCCAGCGCGGGACAGAGGCCGAGCATCTGAATCAAGACCGGGTTCTCGCGCCACACGCCGCGCAGCAGATCCTGTTGAGGCGTCGTCTCTCTCATCGCTGGGCCGCCATGTACGCCTCCAGCTCCGGTGCGAGCCGTTCGAGGGTGTCGTTGATGATCCGGAATACGGTCTGCGAGGAGATCGTCGCGCCGGTGATCGCATCGAGCGCGCCCTCACCGCCGTCCTGGCCTCGCCTGCGTCGGACAAGTGGAGGCAGCGCGTCCTTGAACTGCTCCACGAAGGCCTCGTCCTTTTCGATCTTGTCGCCCAGCCCCGGCGTCTCCTTGCTTTCGAGCACCTTCATTCCCAGGATGCGCTTCGACGTCGCGTCGTAGCCGAAGATGATGCGCACGACGTCCTGAAAGCCCGGTCGCGCGCCCACGACGGCGAATCCGACCGCGCTGCCGTCCTTCTTGAACCCCAGAAAAATGCGCTCGAGTTTGCGGCCGTCCACGCCGTCGGGCAGCTTGGCCGTGAGCTTCCCTTCGTAGCGGTAGAGCGTCTCGGTTCGATCGGGTTCCTGCAGGACTTCCTGCACGGCGAGCCGCAGCATCTTCGCCTTGTGCGCCTCGATGGCCGGCTGCGTCGCCTGGAAGACGATCACGAGCAGCAACCCCGCGCATGCGCCGCCGGAGCTGAGTGTCGCGACGAGACGCCACGAGGGCACGGCGCCACTCATGTGCCGAACACCTTTGGGCGCGTCACCCTGTTGATGAAGGGGACGAACGCATTCATGAGCAGGATCGCGTACATGACGCCCTCGGCCAGCCCGCCCCAGATACGGATCACGACAACCAGCACGCCGATCCCGATGCCGAAAATCCAGCTGCCGCGATGCGTGGTCGGCGAGGTGACCATGTCGGTGGCCATGTAGACCGCGCCGAGCATGAGCCCGCCGGAGAACAACATGAAGAGCGGGTCGGGATAGCGATCGCCGCCGATCAGCCGAATCGCGGTGGCGAGGATCGCGACGGTGCCGAGCAGGGAAACCGGAATGCGCCAGTTGAGATAGTTGCGTAGCGCAAGGTAGGCGCCGCCGATCAGGATCACGATGCCGGATGTCTCGCCCAGCGAACCGCTCGTCGAGCCGAGCAGCAGATCGGAAAGCTGCGATCCGGTCTGTTCGAACTTGAGCAGGCCCAGCGGCGTCGCGCCCGTCATCGCATCGGTGACAGCGGGGCTCATGAATGGCAGCGCCAGATTGCTGCGCAGGGTTAGCCAGCCGGCATCCGCGGCGGGGAACGTGGTCAGCGCGACGGGGAACGCAGCCTGCAGAAACGCGCGGCCCAACAACGCGGGATTGAAGACGTTCTGACCCAGTCCGCCGAACACGATCTTCCCGAAACCGATGCCGAACGCACCCCCGACGAACGCCATCCAGAGCGGGAGCCCGGCCGGCAGCGTCAGCCCGAGCAGCAGCCCGGTGATCACCGCGGACCCGTCCCAGAGCGATTCGCTCTTACCGAAAAGACGTTCGGTCACGACCGCGCCGAGAGTCGCGGCTGCCAGAACGAGCAGCGCGCTCGGGCCGAAGAACCATATCGACGCGCCGATTACGGGCACGAGGCTCGCGACCACCGACCACATGATGCGCGGCGTGGAATCGATGGGCGCGAGATGCGGCGAGGCGGCGATGAGCAGGCGGCGGTCGCTCATGCGGAGGCCTCGATCTTGCGCAGCGCGGTTTTCGAAACGCCAAACAGCTGGCTCAACGGGATGTTGGACGGGCAGACGTAGGAGCAGCAACCGCAGAGCATGCAGTCCATCAGGTTATGGCTCTTCATCTCCTCGTAGCGCCCCGCGCCGGCGAGCACGCCGAGGAGTTGCGGATCGAGGAAGACCGGGCAGGAGTCGAGGCAGTGCCCGCAGCGAATGCAGGCGTACGAACGCTCCGAGCGGCACTCCTTCTCGGTCAGTACGACGATGCCGGTCGTGCCCTTGATCACCGGCGCGTCGAGGTTGGCCTGCGCAAAACCCATCATCGGTCCGCCGTTGACAACTTCGCGCGCATCGTCGGTAAGCCCACCGCAGGCCGCCAACAGATCGCGCAACCGCGTACCCACCGGGACGATGAGGTTCGCGGGCTTGCGCACGCCTTGTCCGGTCACCGTGATGATGCGCTCGATAAGCGGCAGGCCGGTCTCGAAGACCTCGGCGATCGTGGCCACCGACGCGACGTTCTGCACGATGACGCCGACGTGCAGCGGCAGCTGCCCGCTGGGCACCTCCCGGTCGATGAGCGCCTTGATAAGCATCTTCTCGGCGCCCTGCGGGTACTTGACGACCAGCGGGACGATGGTCAGGTCGAGGTCGTCCGGCACGGTGGCGCGCAGCGCTTCGATGGCGTCCGGCTTGTTCTTTTCGATGCCGATCATGGCGCGGCCCACGCCCAGGCAGCGCATCATGATTCGAATGCCGATGTGCACGCGCTCGGGGAAGTCCACCATCGTGCGATGGTCGGTCGTGAGATAGGGCTCGCACTCGCAGCCATTGATGATCAGCGTTTCGATCGTGGCGCCCGGCGGCGGTGTCAGCTTGACGTGCGCGGGGAACGCCGCGCCGCCAAGTCCCACGACGCCGGCGTCCTGGACCGCATGCACGATTTCTTCCGTTGTCAGCGCCTCCCACTCGGGCACGAGGCGCGGCCGCGCGACCTGCGCCGAGTGGGGCTCGACGGCGATGCGAATTGCGGTCGCGAACGATCCGCCCGGATGCGCGTGCGGGCCGATCTCCGTCACCGTGCCGGCGGCCGATGCGTGCACGGGGACGGAGACGAACCCGTCCGCCTCGGCCACCTTGTCGCCGCGCTCCACGCGGTCCCCGACTTTGACGATCGCTCGCGCCGGCTTGCCGGCATGCTGACGTAGCGGCAGCACGATCTCGTCGGGAAACGGCATGCGCCGGGTCGGGAGCGCGGCCGTCAACTCCTTGGATTCGGGAGGGTGTACTCCGTGCCGGAACGAGAAGAACCTGCGCATGGGATGGTCAGCTGAAGGGTCCCGCCCTCTTGATCCACTTGTCGATGTCTTTTTCCCGCGGGTTGATCGGCGTGCCCGGATGAATGATGCGCACCGGGCACTTCTCCGCGGCCAACACGAGTTCCTTGAAGGTTCCCGCGGTGATGTCCTTGATGTAGGCCTGCTTCGCGTCGTTGTACGCGAACATGCGCTTGTTGAGGTTCGTGCACTCGTTGCAGGTCGTACAGCGTGCCGTTTCGATGTACGCCTCCAGCGCAAGGTCCTCTTCTTCCTCCTCTTCGACGACTGCAACGGCAGCAGCCACGGGCGCGGCTGCGGATTCGAAGGCCGGGGTTTCGACAGCCGGGGCGGGCATGACGGGCAGCGTTCGCGCCTGCTCGAGAATGTCGCCGATCGTCCGGTCGCCGTTCCCGGATCGCAGCAACCCCTCCGCCATCCGGCGCGCGACGAAGCGCGGATACGAGGCGCGCAGTTCAGCCATTTTCGTCTCGTACTCGGCGCGCAGATCATCGACCCGGCGGTCGAACTCCTGCTCGTCTCCGCCGCCGGCCATTTCCCGGAGCTGTTGCCAGTACGCCTGGCGGTCCTCGGCGAGGCTAACAATCTCGCTCGACACCTGCATGCGGCGAAGATGCCGGTCCCGCGTCAGCGCATAGATGAACGGGACCCCCTCGCGCTCCTCGGGGGGCGTTGCCACATACCTGTGGAAGGCAACGAGTTCGGAGTCGTCGGCGGCGGCCCTGAAGTGCTTCTTGAATCGACCCTCCGTTGCGGCCCAGTCGGCGACCGTGAGCGGGAGTTCCATACTCTGCTCCGCGCCATCGTCATCCAGATAGGCAAGTTCATACGCGGGCCACACCTCGTCCATCTCCGGATTCCCGTCCAGGGAGAGGCACTCCGCCATCGTCGATCCTTCGGTGGGATCGAACGTAAGCAGCGGGAAGGCGCGGCTCTCGACAGCCAACTTCGACGCACGCGTGGCCGCATCGTCGGCGATGCCGTGCTCGGGCGGACAGGGCGAGTGGAGAATGAACACGGAGGGCAAGCGCACGGTCAATCCCCTCAGGACGCCGCCGAGCAGATGCGACGCATTGCCCTGCGCGGATTGCAGGACATAGGCGGTGCGATGCGCGATGGCGATGAGCGCCAACTCCTTGCGCACCTCCTGCTTGCCGTGTTGCGCGGCCCCGAAGGCTGCCATGTCGGAGACCTGGCCCAGATAGCCGCTCGTGCACGCCTGGCCGCCGGTGTTGGAATAAACCTGCGTGTCGAGCACGATGACGCGAATCGGAAGACCGGAAGCCAGCAGCCGCGAGAGGTTCTGGAAGCCGATGTCCATCATGGCACCGTCGCCGCCGACCGCGCAGATGGGGGGACTGAGACCGAACTCCTCGTCGCTGAACTGATGCCAGTCGAACTTGGAGAAGAAGGGCTCGTGCGTCGCGGCGTCGTAGTCGCCCGACAGGAACAGCTCGGCACGGCGAACAGTGATAAAGCCGTCGGCCATTTTGCGCATGTGGCCCTCGAACAGACCGATGGCGATGCTGGGCGCGTCCTGGAAGAGGTGGTTGACCCAAGGGAACGGGTACGGGTTGTACGGATAGGTGCTGCTCCAGACCGACGAGCACCCCGTGGAGTTTGCAAATCCGAGCGACGCGCGCCCCTTGCCGCTGGGTCCTTCCACGTAGCGCCAGCGCAGATCCTTGAGCTCTCGGATACTTGCGGCGAGCCGTTTGACCTCGGTCTTGGTCTCGTCGTCCAGCGGGATGTCGAGCGACTCGAGGTCGGCATCCGAGGCCACGAGCTTGCGCGCCTTGGCATCGAGTCCGTCGATCAGTTCGTCGAGGTAGCGCACCCGTTGCGCGACGCGCGGCAGCGTGAGTGCATGGATCGCGGCCACGACCAGATGGATGACCGTCTTCTCCCCGCAGCCCATGCACGCGCCGTCGCCCCCCACCATGGAGAGGTAGTTCTCGCGCTTGAGCAGGAGCGACGGCAAGACGCCGATGCCCTCCTCCAGGCTGGCGATGTTGACGTAGCGGTCGTCCGTGTCGGGCAGGTGGCCCCAGAGCTTCCAGTTGCGACGCAGCGTCTCCACGATCGCGTCGTCCTGCTTGATCGTGATGAGCGCCTCGTCGGGACAGACATCGACGCAGATGTTGCAGCCCTTGCAGGTCTCGGGATTGATCGTGATGGAGAGCAGGCCGCCCGTGCCCTTCTCGTCCCGCTCGGCCAGATCGAAGAACGGGCCGGTTTTGGCCAGCGGGAACTCGGCGAGCGCGGCGGCAACCGGAGCGAACTCCTTGTTGAGTGCAGCGCGGCGTTCGGGATCGGGCGCCAACTTGCCCGCGACGGTCTCGTAGGCGAGCGAAAGCACGTCCGTAAACGTCGTGAAGGGCGTCGCCTTCATGATCCTCCGGCTCTCCTTGCCGATGTGCTTGACGGCCTGGCGCAGGCGGTCGAAGGAGTCGCCGTTCTGGACCGTCGTGATGGCGGCCTCGATGATCTGCTCGGGCGTGTTGACGATGCCGGGAATGGCACTGTCGGGGCACTGCGTCCAGCACTGGCTGCAGCCGGTGCACTTGTCCGGAACGAAGAGCGGCACCTCGAAGCGCACGTTGGTCATGTCGCGCAGGCTGCTGGTCGCCGCGGGAATTCCGCTGATCGCGGCAAACGGATCGGCCAGGACATCCTCGCCGGTGCGGTAGAGGTAGCCGACCTGTTCCCAGAAGCGGCCGGTGTCACCGACGCCGGGGCACATCTTCGCGCAGTCGAGTATCGCGGGAATGCGCGGCGTCGCACCGCTCTCGATCCCTTCGTCCTCCACGGCCGAAAGGTCCAGCTCGGTCACTTCGGCGTAGCCGCGGTGGATAACGCGCTCGTTGTCCGCCACGATCTGCTCTCCGAGATGTCCGAACTTCTTCGCGAGTTGCGCGCGGATCCCGTCGAAGAGCTTGTCCTCCGCAAGTCCCTTGAGCGGCGATGCCTTGAAGAAGCCACCCATGAACGCCGCACCCTGCATCCGGTAGCGAAGGTCCGAATCGGATGCCTCCTCGCCGGCGATCTTGAACGCGTCCACGTAGAAGACGCGAATCTCCTTTTCGCGAATGTCGCGTTGCGCCGCGCGCGGCAGGCTGTTCCAGAGCCCACTCGGCCCGGCGTCGCTCTGGATGATGAAGACGCCGCCGTGGCTCAGCCCCGCAAGGGGATTGGAGTGGTGGAAGACGTTCGGGTCGGGGGAGATGACGACGTCGACGTGCTTAAGTTCGCAGTTGAGGCGAACGTGGTCGTTGGCCAGCGTGGCATAGAAGGTGGTCGGCTGGCCCTTCTTCTCCGAGCCGTACTTCGGGTTCGCGCGGATGCTCAGGTTCAGCAACTCGGCCGCGGTGAGCGCCAGGTTCTTGCCCATCGTGATCGCGCCCCAGCCTCCGATGGAGTGAATGCGAATCGAGACGGCGTCCTTCGGCATCAGGTTGATGTCGCCGGCGGATTCGAGGGCGAGTTTTTCCAGGTCCGGATAGCTGTCGAGAATCTGTTCCTGCCAGATCTGCAGCTTCGGCATGCGCGTGCCGCGACGAATAAAGTCGATGCCGACATAGAACTGCCGGCGTCCGCCGCGTCCAGTCGCCATGTTCTCGACGACGGCGATGAGATCCCCGGCTTGCAGATCGCGGCTTCCGAGCCCGTAGCAACCGGAGAAGAAATCCGGAATCTCCTTCGCCCGGCAACTCGCCACGCCCGGATACGGCAACGGATCCCTGACGCGTCCGTTCTCCAGCGCCTTGCCCATCGCCGCGCGAATCTCGCGCAGCAGCGGCGGATCCACGGCGAGCGGCTGATCCAGCCGCTCCATCACGGTCACGTAGGGCCGGCCCTTGAGCAAGCCGGTGACGAGATCCGCGGGGAACGGACGGAACATGGAGATGTTGAGGACACCGGCCTTGATGCCGCGCTCCTCACGCAGGTAGTCGCATACCACCTCCGCGTTGGGCACCAGCGAACCTTGGCCGGCGATGACGAACTCGGCATCCTCGAGCCGATAGCCGACGGCGCGTGCATAGC
The DNA here is from genome assembly GCA_965369495.1 of uncultured bacterium. Lineage (GTDB taxonomy): Bacteria > Planctomycetota > PLA2 > PLA2 > PLA2 > JBCDBY01. The sequence goes on along the minus strand of CBDURV010000030.1, from coordinate 5,092 downwards.
GCCGCCCCGTCAACTGCGCGTACTCCTCAAAGGCGCGATCGGCCAGCTCCGCGATGTGATCGAAATAGAAGGGCCGTTGCGCCGCGACTCCCTGCGCGTAACTGTCCTGGTTCTGCACCACGCCCAGCATGGTCGGGTAGTCCACGTCGAACAGTTCCGGAATGCGCCGCCGCTCGTCGCCGAAGACCATCCGCTGCGCGGGCGTCGGCGCCTCGATCATGTCGGAAGGATCGCCGAGGTACTCGCGCACGAGATCCCGCTCGGGCAACAACGCGTCCTCGATGGAGTGGCTGGTCAGGAATCCGTCCTGCGCACAGATGCCCGGGTTCAACGAAAGCTCGGCGATGCGATGCGCGATGAGGTTGTAGTCCGCCGCCTCCTGGACGTTCTTGGCGAAGATCTGGAAGAAGCCGGTGTCGTCCACGGCGTGGTAGTCGTCGTGGCCGGCGTGCACGTTCAGCGAGTGCTTGGTCATCGCCCGGCAGGCGACGTTGAGCACGTAGGTGAGCCGCTTGCCGACGGCGGCGTAGAGCGACTCGTGCATGTACGCGATGCCCTGCCCGCTCGAGAAGTTGGCGGAACGCAGGCCGACCAGGTTCATGCCGGCAGTCACGGCCGCGGCCGCATGCTCGCCTTCCGGTTCGAAAAAGAGCAGACGCCGGCCGTTGACGTTCTCTTTTCCGGCGGCCACCGCGGCGGCCCATCCTTCGCCCATCTGCGTGGACGGGGTGATCGGATACGCACCGGCGGCTTCGCTGGCTGCGGTCTCCATGGCGACGATCGCATCGCTGCCGTCGATCATCGCGCGCGTGCCCGGATACTTGGGACGCGGTGTGGTTGCGTTCTTACTCATGCGGATACGCTCCGAGCTGCGGTGAAATTCTGGGCATGCTCAACCCAGACGATGGCGCCGGTCGGGCAGCGCGTAATCGCCTCCGGGCCGGCTCGTTCGTTTTCTTCGTAGTTGATGACGGCGAGACCGTGCTCCATCCGGATGACACCCGCGGCTGCGTCAATCGCGCATTTGCCGCAGGCGGTGCAGGCGACACTGCAAAGCGCCTCGGCCCCGTCCCCTTCGAGTTGGCTCTTGCACTGCACGATCAGCTTGCGCTCGATCGGCATGAGCACGAACAGGTCCTTGGGGCAGACCTCGACACAGTCGTTGCAGGCGGTGCACTTGTCCGGATTGACGACGGGCAGGCCGAACCGGTCCATGTGGATCGCGTCGAAGTCGCACGCGACCTCGCAGTCGGCCAATCCGAGACAACCCCACGTGCATCCCTTGCCGCCGCCCGCCACCGCCGCGGCCGCGACGCACGAATCGAGCCCCCTGTATTCAGCCTGCTGGATGGCCACGTGGGCGCCACCCGCGCAGAGCAGACGCGCGACGCGGTTGTGCGCCTCGCCCGCATCGACTCCGAGGAACTTCGCCACGTCCACGATCTCGTCGGGCTGCATGACGGTGCATTCAACCGGCTGCTTTTCGTGCCCGACCAGCGCCTCGGCGAATCCGCGGCAGCCTGGACAACCGCACGCGCCGCAGTTCGTTCCCGGCAACATTTCGGTGAGCGTGCCGAGACGGGGATCTTCCCAGACGCTGAGCTTGCGCTGCGCCAACGCGATCAACGCCCCGAAGACGAGCCCGAGCCCGCCGAGGATGAGCGCGGAGTTGGCCACCGCGGACGCTTCCATCAATCCCCCGACTAAACGGTGTCCTTCAGGTCTGCCTGCTCGATCAGCCAGGCGGCCAGTCGGTCAGCGGGGTCAGTGACCGGTTCGTTGTTTTGGGGGGGTGCAGGGGGGGCGGAAGGCGCGCGGGGCTTAAGCGCCAGCGCCGCAAGCTGCTCGAGATCCTCCGCCTGTTGAGAGACGCTATAGCCTCCGACGGCGGCGCGCGGCGCTTCGGGCACGAACTCGACCGCGAGCCGGCTCCACGACTGGTCGCCGCCGCTCGGGTCGTGGATGAAACGAGCCGCGCCTTCCGGCACCAGCGCCGCGACGGCCGCGCCTTCCCACATGGCGAGGCGCGCCAGGTCGGATGCGTCGCTCACCTGCATGACGAATGCGTGCGGGCGCAGGAGCGGGACCAGCGGAGCCGCGGTTGCAGCACCGCGAACGACGAGCACGATCTTGAGCGCGCCATCGAGAAACTCGATCAAACCGCCGGTCCGCAGGTCGGCGCCGTCCACGTGCACGATGAGAGGCGGCGCGCACTCGCGCTCGGCCTTGCTCCACCGCTCGAATCCGAAGCCGCGGACAAGGGATGCGTGCTCGGCGGGCTGGAAGCGGGCCGACCGCGCAAGATCAAACGTCCGCGCCGCCCCGAACGCGCGACCGATTTCCGCCAGCGCGACGGCCACCGCATCCCGCAGGTTGCCGCCCGGCGCGACATCGACGTGCAGCAGCGTGTCCGAGCGTTCGAGCAGCGCCGTGAGCGCGACGTGGGCGTCCTGGATCCGGGCGAGGGTTGTGTCGTCGAGGTCCTCGGAGCGGACCAGTAGCGAGGTGAACCGCTCCGCGTCCATCCGGCCCGAAGCGAATGCGCCCAACTCCGCTCCCGCGGCGGGCGGTCTTCCGTTGCCGGAAACCGGGTGCGCCTCGACCGCGACGCGCACCTGTTCGGCGGTCGCCGCCAACGACGACCGGAAGACGCCCACAGGCTGCGCGAGCACTTCGAGAATCCGTGTGTCGAGTTCTTCAGACGGCATGGCGATCAAGCTCCGCATTGAGAACCGCGATTCGTTCGTCGGCGGTGCGCGCCGGCACACGCCGGACGTCGTCGTAGCAGGCGAGCGCCTCGTTGCGATAGAAGAGACCGAGGCGCACGGTCGTCGTGTCCTCGGCGATGCGGCGTGCCGCATCGAGGTCCGTGGGATCGTGCGGGTGGTGGTTCTTGTAGACCTGCTCGACATCCGGCGCCACGATGCCCTGCTCGTGCACCAGCAACTGCGTGTGATCAGGATTCTGGACCGCGTCCTGGAAGAGCGCGGGAACCCAGACGGGACAGCGCTGGAGGATGCGAACGAACGCGAGGCCCTTGTGTCGGTAGGCGGCCTGCAACGTGGCGAAGAGATGCCCCGGTACCCAGTCCGCTGTCTGCGCCACGAACGACGCGTTGGTGACACCGAGCGTCACGGACAGCGGGTTGAGGGCGGGCAGATAGCCGCCGTCGGGTTGCGTGTTGGAGGGAAGTCCCTGAGGCGTGGTGGGCGACGTCTGGTTCTTGGTCAGGCCGTAGATGTTGTTGTCCAGCAGCAACGCGACCATGTCTACGTTGTAGCGAATCGCGTGCACCCAGTGGGCGGCGCCGATGGAGCAGCAGTCGCCGTCCCCCATCACGACGAAGACCTTCAGGTCGGGCCGGTGCAACTTGATGCCCGTGGCCAGCGGCAGCGCGCGGCCGTGGATGCCGTGGAAGCCGTACGTCTTCATGTAGTGGGGAAAGCGGCTCGAGCAGCCGATGCCCGAAACGAACATCGTCTGCTCGGGCGCGAGCTGTTCCGCGGCGAGCAGTCGCTGCGCGGCGGAGAGAATGGAGTGGTCGCCGCAGCCGGCGCACCAGCGCGCCACCGGACCTTCGTAGTCCTCGGTGGCGAACTCGCGATCATCGTCGTAGCCGCATCCGAGGAATGAACAGGTGCTGTGCATGCCTAATCACCCAACCTTTCCTTGAGGACCTCGAGAATGCGCCCGGGACGGAGCGGCTCGCCCGGCACGCGCGTCCAGCAATCCACGTCCACCAGCGAGTGCGCGCGCAACATCCAGCAGAGCTGGCCGTAGCGGCGGCTCTCTTCGGTGATGAAGGGCGCGTCGGGTTCGTCGCTGTAGTTGATCTCGACCGTCATCACCTTGCGGAAGCGCTTGAAGATCTCCTTTAGCCCGGGTTCGAGCGGGGAGAGGAACGTGAGGTGCAGCGTCGATACCTTGAGCTTCTCCGCACGCGCGCGCTCCGCGGCCTCCTCGATCGCGCCCTTGGTGCTTCCCCAGCCCACGACGAGCAGGTCGCCGTGATCGCCGCCGACAACGACCGGCGGTTTCAGCGTCTGCTGCAGCACCGCCAGCTTGCGGCTGCGCATCGCGTTGCCGCGCTGGTTCACGATCGGGTCGTAGGTCACTTTGCTGGCCTCGTCGTGCGCCAGGCCGGTGGCGGTGAACATGCCGTCGCGCTGGCCCGGCAGGATGCGCTGACTCAGCCCCCGCTCGGGGTCCCACTGATAGGGCAGGCTGCCCTCGGGCACGGGACTCAGGTCGAGCGGCGGCGCCAGCCACTTCGCATCGGGACGCGGCCGCGCGAACGGCGTCACGCCCGTGGCGAGATTGGCGTCAGTCAGGACGAAGACCACGCAGCGCAGCGCCTCGGCGATCCGTCGCGCGGTGATCATGCAGTGGAAGCAATCCTCGATCGTCGCGGGAGCGATCACCACCTTCGGCGCGTCACCGGGTTGGCTGTAGAGCACGGCCAACAGGTCGGACTGCTCCACCTTGGTCGGCAAGCCGGTGCTCGGGCCGCCACGCTGCACGTCAACGACGACGAGCGGCGTCTCGGTCATGATGGCAAGGCCGATGAACTCCGTCTTGAGCGCGATGCCGGGCCCGGAGGTGACGGTCAGCGCGACCTTGCCCGCGTACGAGGCGCCGATGGCGACCCCCACGGCGGCGATCTCGTCCTCCGCCTGGTGGACCGTGCCGCCGACGCGTTCGAAGACTTCGCTGAGGTAGTGGGAAACCGAGGACGCCGGCGTGATGGGGTACATCGCGCAGAGCTCCATGCCCGCCGCGATGGCGCCCATGCCGATCGCCAGGTTGCCGTTCATCACCACCATGTCGCTCGCGGGCGGCGTCGCCGGGACATCGATTCGGAAGTCGATGTTCTCTTCCGCCCAGGCGATGCCCAACTCGAGCAGCTTCACGTTTCGCTCGTAGACATCCGCCGACTTCTTGCGGAACTGCTTGGCGATCTCCTCTTTGGTCTTTTCAAGATCGCGGCCGTAGATGCAGGCGAGCAGGCCGAGGGCGAACATGTTCTTGCCGCGGCGCGCGTTATCCACCAGCGTCAGGCACTGTTCTTCCATGGGGACATGGATGAACCGAT
>CBDURV010000029.1:0-13909 GCA_965369495.1 uncultured bacterium | reverse complement strand
GCCCGGCATGTTCGCGACCGCCTAGTCGGAAATACGGCGTCAGACACCTTTTTTCCGAGTATGCGCCCTCGAAAGAGGACACTGGTCGGTTCCAGATAGCCCGTGTGGCGGGAACAGCGCGAATCGCGCCAGCCACTAATGGCCACCCGGTTCCATAAATCGACGGGCCTGGTCGGGCGTTCGCCCGCTCGCGCCACCGGCGTCCCGAGCGTGACGCGCTACCCGTTCGCGTCTTATGAGTGGGAGCGCGTGTCACGTCCCGCGGAGACCCGTTTGTGCCCAACTGCTGTTTCGCGTTTGCGACCCCGCCGCTTGCGCTGCTCGTCGGCGAGCGCGAGGCGGTCTATCGGCCGCGCCATCCGGAGCGCACCGCCCTTTACCGGCTCTTCGAGCGCCACTTCGACGAGTACGTCCGGACCCACGAGGAGCGCTTCGAGCGCCCGTCCGGCCCGCTGCGCCCGGTGGTCCCCCGCACCGTCGAGGCGTACCTCGACTGCGGCCGGTTGTTCGGCGGCTTCGCGCGCCTGCGCTGCCCGCAGTGCAGAGTTTTCTCCTTCTGGGGCGAGCACCTGCTCGCCTTCTCCTGCCAGACCCGCAACTTCTGCCCCAGCTGCCAGGCCAAGCGCGCGGCGCTGTTCGCCGAGAAGCTGGAGGGCGAGATCCTCGCGCCGGTGCCGCACCGCCACGTCGTGTTCACAATTCCCAAGGCGCTGCGCGGTCTGTTCGAGCGCGATCGCAAGCTGCTGGGCCTGCTGCCGCGCTGCGCGTTTGGTGCGGTGCGCCTGCTTTATCAGGAGCACTTCAATCGCCGCGACGCCGTGCCCGGCATGGTCGCGTCGATCCAGACCTTTGGCAGCGCGCTGAATTTCAGTCCGCACGTGCACGCGCTGGTGACCGATGGCGTGCTTGAGCACGGCGGCGCATTCCTGCCGCTGACGACCCCCGATCTCGCCGCGCTCAATGAGCTCTTCCGCCGCCTGGTGCTGGCGGCGCTCGTGAAAGCCGAACGACTCTCCGAGAGCTTCCGCGACCGACTGCTTGCGTGGCGCCACTCTGGCTTCAGCGTGTATGGCGCGCAGGTGCCATTGCCCGAGGAGCGGGCCCGAGGAGACGGGGCGCCTCGCGCACCTGGCGCGCTACGCGACAAGGCCGCCGCTGGCGCAGCAGCGTATCCAACAGCGCGATGAGCGCACCTACCTGCTCGATACGCCGCCCGACCCCGCGACCGGAGCCACGCAGCTCGCACTCGACCCGCTCGAGCTGATCCATCGCCTCGCGCAACAGATCCCCGATCCGCGGCAACACCTTGTGCGCTACTACGGGGCCTATGCCAATCGTGCGCGCCGGCTGTTTCGAGCGGCCGACGAAGAGTCGAATGGTGGGGGGGCCGGGGGACCGAAGCTCGACGCGGATGTGCCGGCGGATCCGGAGTCGGAGTTCGCAAGCGAGCGACGGCAGAGTTGGGCGCGCCTGCTGCGCAAGGTGCTGGAGGTGGATCCGCTGCTGTGTCCGCAGTGCCAGGTCGAGATGAAGATCGTCTCGGTGATCACCGACACGGTGGTCGTCGATGCGCTCCTGCGCCACGTCGAACAGGGCGGCGGCCACGACCCGCACGCCCCGCCGGCTGCGTGACCCGGCGCGCTCCCCGATCCGAGAACCAGTTTCACGACGCCTCGCGCGCCGCCGACGCCGGGGTCTGCTCGCAGGACGCGCGCCGGAGCCGCAAGGGACGTCGAAAGGCGCCTCCGGACGCCGCGCAGCAGCGTCCGGAGGGTGCTGGAACGTCACGGGGCGGGTTCGGGCGGTCAGCGGGCGTCGGTTCCCCTCGACGGCACCCGCGTGCGGGTGATCCAGGGTGTGGGCAGGAAATTCGCGCGGATACAATCACCTATCCGCCAGCCCAAAGTCACTACCCACTACCGAAGCCGCTGAACGCTTGACGCCCGAGTTGTGGCGTAGAGCGTGGAGCAGCCTTGTCCGACGAACCCCATCTGGCGCGCAATCTGAGATCCGCGACGATGCCCGGTTAAGGAGGCATCGATGCGAAACGGCAAGAAGCGCACGCGAGCGGAGCGAAAGAAGCTCGTTGCGGAGGCGGCGGCACGCGAGCTGACGCGGAAGGCGTTCGCGCAGGGGCAGGGCCTCACGCTGGCGCGTCGTCTGCGGCGCGAAGCGCACTGGTGGCGGTCGATGTGATCGACGACGCGCCGATGTCTGCGCCGAGCTCGCGGGTGGGCGATACGGCGTGCACTGTGCCAAGACCGTTACTTGGAAACTCGAACTGGGCCAACGTCAATTCTTCTCCCACTTTGTGGTGCCGAACGCCCATTGCTTTAACCTTATGGGGCGCGCGGCAGGCGCCTCGCCCTTATGGGGCAAAATACGAGCGTTCTGCCCCAATTGGGCGAAAGGCAAAGCGTAGGGGCACATGGGGTCCAAGAGTTGGCAAATAGGCGGTTGCAACCACGACGCATGCCACTATGCTTCCTCGCGGTGAGTGCTCATGCTCGTAGTCGTGCGAGCACACGCTGAGGATCGTGAGCAAGTGACACGGAAAGGACGTGGTATGAAAAGCAAGAGAATCGCATTGGCCGTTGCGGCAGCAACCATCGCAGTGGCCTTGAATCCAGTGTTCGCGAGTTCGTCGCCTGGAGGATGTATCTGCGCGAAATTGGTCACCGATTGCCAAGGGGCGTTCGGATTTGGTTCCGAGTTCAAGACCTACACAATGAATCACAATTCTAGTTGGAACGTACCGGCGGGGTGGTATGACGGAATCGGGACCTTTGGCTGCGGCTACACCGTCAACGTGTACTTCCAGCTCGTCAATTGCCAGAACGGGTCTGTAAACGTGACCCAAGCCAATGGACAGTCGTGGAATCACAACGTGAACCCGAACATCAAGAGCTATCCCGCCGGCGGCACCGGGACGCTATCCGGCGGCTTGAGCGATGGATGCGCGACGGCGGATCTGAGTTGTGGGGATCCGATCAAGACGGACTCCATGAAGGTCTCGACCAAGAAGAAGTAGCCCATTAACACGTACGAAGGATGATCATGAACATTTTCACGAAGAAATCCGTGCTTGGGTGCAGTGTTGCAGCCATTGCCGTCGCGGTCTGTGTATCCTCATTCGCAACCGCAGCGCCGGGAGGAATAGCCGGAGCTTGGCGAGTCGTCGAGTGGGAAGATGACAATGGAACAATTCACGTTACACCCAGTAGTGTTGAGAAGACTCGAAGTTTCGATACTGCAGGCCAGACCATGACCACCGAGGTGGCAATTGACGACATCCCCAGCTCGGCGTTCACCATGAGCTACTCGGTGAACGCGAACGGGGAACTCGAGTTCACGGACGGCGCTGGACTGACGATTGTCATGAGCTGCGTAGTGAGCGGTAACACGCTTACGATGACCACCGTATCCCATGTTGGCGCATTGGGATGCCCCGCCCCAGACGAACCCTATGCTGACGGATCGCCCGTGGGTGGGCCGACCGTGATGCCGCCGATGCCGGTGGCTTCGATCAAAATGACCCGCAACTAGTTCAAGTCAGTCGGAGAATTGAAATGAGTCATCGCGTCCTAGGCGTGTTCACGTGGCATCGTGCGCTCGCGGGCGCGGTGGCTCTTTCTTGCACGCTCTCAGTGGCGTGTACTCCGGATGACCCGCCTCCCGAAAAGCTGACTGAATACTACGCCCAAATCGAGGCGCGGCACTTTCGTACGCCCGAGGGGGATGTCGCGATTCCGTTCGATTTGACGATCGGTCGCCGAATACGCGCTGATCTCCCGCGCCCCTACGAAACAGCCGGGAGCCTGGCGGCGACGCACGTGCGGTTGTTGGGCGAACCCAAGGTGTCCGCGCGGCAAAAACGCCTGGCGCGCCTCGTGCTTGCATCGTCGCCGCTGGCGACAAGGCACATATTGGCGAAGCGTCTCTGGAGGTCCTCGGATATTACGGTGCGGCGGCAGGTTGCATCCGTTCTTGCGTCGGCTGACGGCATCACTGCGTCAGAGCTGTTCAAGGCGGGGCCCGAATTGAACGATCCCGTGACCCTACTGGCGCTCATGGTCAAGACAGGACACACCTACGGTGCGCCTCCGCAGTACTTTCGCAAGATCGACGATCCCGTGACCGACGCAGTCTCGAAGCACTGGCGGGACTGGCTGTCAAACGAGTGGCCCAAACTGCAAAAGAAGACTAGGTCGCAGAGAGGCGAATTGGAGGTCGCGGCGATCAAGAAACTTTGGGAGTCGCCCAAGACCCGGTTGGAGGCGTGGAAGAGGTTCTGCTGCTGTCGCGCCCTCGACATCACGACGTTCGAGGAGCTAGTCAAGATTCCTGAAGCGAGGAGGGGGGAGCTCGTCCTCGGCCAGTTTGCTCGGAACTTATGGTCTGCGACCTACCCATCCTACGGCCCGTGATTCCCCCAGCCCCCTCGCTCTCGAGGTGGGGGTACCGCGTCATGGGGGTACCGCGTCAGGCACAATGTTTTCAAGTATGCGCCCTCGGAAGAGGACACCGAACTCCGCAACACCATCGCACGCCGTGAGTGGCGGCTTCACGCGCCGAACTACCTCCGCCCGCAGCTTGCATTGCTGCCGCGCGCGTCGCCTACACGCCCGGCATGTTTTCCTAGGAACGGCCTTGGGCTTTGGGCTCAGGGCCTTGAGCGCCACGACCATGCCAACCCCTCGCGTTCGATCGCGATGGGGCGTCGATTGACACTGCGCTGCGCTCCCGACGCCCATCCGCAGATCTCCGCCGTGGAGACGAACTGGTTGCGGCGCAAAGCCCAAAGCCCAAGGCCCATAGCCGTACGCGGTGGTGCGCTCGCTATCCCGCCTGCAGCGCCCAGTTCTGAATCAGCGCGATGATCTGATCATTGAACAGGTGCAGAGTGAGGTAGGTGAGGCCCGCGACCGGAATGGTGATGCGGGCGAACGGATGCACGCCGAAGAGCAGCGAGATGAGCGCGGAGAGCAGCGAGATGGTGGCGAGGACGCGCGCGTCGCGATACCACTCCAGCCCGCCTCCGAGGTACTCGCCCAACTCGCTGTAGGCGCGCACCTGGTCCGCGCCGGTGCCGAATTCGACCGACGCCACGAGCAGTGCGAAGTAGGTGATCGCGGCGACCAGCACGAGGAAGCCGAGCGACGCGAAGAGCATCGCGGTGTCGGGCGCCCAGCGTGCGCGCGGTCTTACTTCTTCGGTAGCCACTTGGTCTCGGAGGTTCCCGAACGGGAGTTGGCGAGTCGCGCCATTACGAACAGCAGGTCGGAGAGCCGGTTGAGGTAGGGCACGACGGTTTCCGATACCGCTTCCGCTTGGGCCAGGCTGACCGTGCGCCGCTCGGCGCGCCGGCAGACGGTGCGGGCGTGGTGGAGCAGCGCGCCGCCGGGCGAACCGCCCGGAAGAATGAAACTGGTCAGCGGCTCGAGTTCCGACTCGCAGCGGTCGATTTCGGTCTCCATCGCGTCGATCTGCCCGGGCGAGACGCGTACCACGGATTCCGCGCGTGCGGTGCTGTCGGGCGGCGTGGCGAGATCGGCCCCGAGGTCGAAAAGTTCGGACTGGAGGCGGTTTATGAGGGCGGTCAGGTCGTCCGGCAAGCCCGCCGCCGCAGCCACGCCCAGCAACGAATTCAGCTCGTCTACCGTCCCGTAGGCTTCGACCCGCAGGGCATTTTTGGCGACGCGCCCGCCGCCGAAAAGGCCGGTTTCACCGGAATCGCCGGTCCGCGTGTAGATCTTCACGACGGGAATTGTAGCGCTTTCCCCCTCGCTTCTTGGCGTGAGCGGTACCTTGACCGCTGCATGGCCAAGCGCAGTTCTGAAATGAAGCCCATGTCGCCGATCGAGTTCATGGTCCGCTCGGACCTGAAGCGACACATCGACACGGCGACCCTCCTCCGCAAGGTGCGAAAAACCAAGTCCTGGCAAAAGGATCCGGAGTACAAGCACCTCTCGTTCGATGAACTTCTCGCGGAGCGGTACGACCGCGCTCCCGTGTGGTTCCACCGCATCGACGAGATCATGAACGAGCATCCCCCCAGCAAGATCCTCGCGAACTGGCGCCGCTTCGCGCCCGAGTTCGAAGAACGCGAGGAAGACTTCGACTGGGGTGAATACTAGATCTGCGGGCGGCTTAGGGCTTTGAGCTCTGAGCTTTGCGAATCGACCAGACCGCCCGCCCGCGAACGATTTGTGATGGGGTCTCGATTGTCGCGGAGCCGTCACCGGGACAGCCGAGGCCCCCTGTCAATCCGTGCGCGAGTGGCTGGCATGGTTGCGGCGCAAGGCTCAGAGCGCAAAGCCCAGAACCGAACCTGAACAGGCCCCCAACCCGGTAATCGGGCCCTACCGGGAAACTCTATTGACCGAACGGGTGTTCGTCTCCGATAGAGGAGGCGTATGGATCCGTTGCACGAAGGCCGGGAATCGGCTCCCGTCGTTCCCGCACCCGCGGATGAGCGGCGTGCGTTCTACGAATCCCTCGTGGGCGGGGCCATTCGTGGAACGTGGCAGTTGGGCAAGCTCGTCGACTTCGGCTCGATGGGGGCGGTCTTCAACGCCCGGCACAAGGCGGACAGCGAGGCGAAGTACGCGGTCAAGATCCTCGACCCCGGTCTGTCGACCACCGACCGCCGCTACGTCCGGCGCTTCGTCCGCGAGGCGCGCATCCTGGCCGAGATCGACCACCCCAACATCGTCAAGGTGTTCGAGCACGGGCAGTACGAGCCGCCCGATCAGGACCTCACGCTGAACTACTACGTGATGGAGTTGATCCGCGGGCCGGACGGGCCTCCGCTGACCCTGCATCGATACGCGCAGACACGAACGCTGCGCATGGAAGAGGTCGTCTACATCGTTTCGCAGATCCTCGCCGGCCTGCGCCATGTGCATGAGAAGGGTGTCATTCACCGCGACCTCAAGCCGTGGAACGTGCTGATCGATGCGAAGGGCCGCTGCCGCATCGTCGACTTCGGCCTCGCCAAGATTCCCGACTCGGACCTGACCGAGGTGGATGAACTGTTCGGCAGCCGCGACTACATCGCGCCCGAACTCTTCTACCGCGGCGCACGCGAGGCGACGCCGGCCGCCGACCTCTTTGCCGTCGGCCGCATCTTTGCCGATCTCGTCGAGCGGGTGGATTTTCGCAGCCAGGGCGCCGGCGTCTTCGCCAGCAAGGCGGCGGCTCTCAAATACCTCAATCAACTCCTCGAACGGCTCGTTCAGGAGGATCCCACGCTGCGCTTCAAGTCGGCGGAAGAAGTGATGAAGGTGCTGGAGGAATTCCGGCAGTCCACCCGCATTCGCACCACCGTCCACTCCGCGGCGCGCCTGGCCAAGGCGGCACGGATCCAGTCGGAGGACCGCCGGCGCCACCTGGCGACCGCGGCACGCTGGATCTTCGACTACGGCATGTTCGTGCTCGGCATCGTTTTGCTTCCGTTCGTGATGGAGCAGTCGGTGGCCGTGGGAGCGCTCCTCGCCGCCTCGCTGGTGACGAGCAAGCTGTGGAGCGCGTTCTCGCATCCGCCCGACCGGCACCCCATCGCCGTCGTCGTGCGCGCGCTCACCGCCCGCCTCAACCGGGTCATGAAGGAGGGGGACTTTCGGGTCCAGTACTACGCGCCCTCGATTCTCTCCGCGCGCGAGTGGTTCCAGGACCGCACGCCGCGCTTCCGCGTAAAGCACATGCCGAACGCCACCCGCCACTACCGCGCGCTCGTTTTCCCGGAAGGGATCGGCATGGTCGGTCTTGCCGCCGGCGCGCGGACCGCGGTTCTCACGCACTCCATGCCGCGCTGGGGCACGCCCGCCTACCGGGCGCTGTTCGAGGAACAGTTGCACGTTCCGCGCAGCATGTGGATGCTCTTCGACCCGACGAGGCGCAGCCACTTCTGCGTGCCCGTCTTCCGCATTCTCCGCAGGCGCGGCCGCGAGGATCTGCGCGTGGTCGGCGTGCTGGTCGTCGACTCGCGTTTGCCCAAGGCGTTTTTGAGCGGTGAACCGCATCGTGCTGTTAAGGAGTACGCGGCGGTCATCCAGGATCTCATCGAGCCGGGGCATGGCGCCCACGTGCGCCAGATTGCCGCCGGAGGTGCGGCACCGCTCGAGACGCTCCTGATAAACGGCCAAGACCCCGCAATCCCGCCCACCGGACCGCGCGGGACATTCGCGGCGGGGCCGGATTCCGGATAAACTCGAACAAGGATCGGAAAGGGATGGCTCAACTCCGGGCCCTCGCCATCCGATAGAGCAGCGGATGCCTTCGCGACGTAACTCAACCCGGAAGCCTGCCTCATTCGAGTGCGCGGTTTCGATGATGCGGGACATCGCCAGCGACGTGATGTTCTTTTCGCAAGCGCAGAACATCAGCGCGAGCGGCATCTACTTCTCCAGTCGCGACATCGAGCGCATTTTCGGGCCCGAGGTCGAGGGGGAGAAAAACCTCGTCGAACTCGCCCAAAAGGTGCTGGCGAAGATGAACACGCGCGTCGTGGTCGAAATCAAGTACGACCGCATGCGCAGCCTCATCAAGGACGCCACCATCACGCGCTTCGAGATCTCCACCGGCAAGACCAAGGAGATCGGCCTCGGCTGCAAGTTCGACAAGCGCCTTTCCTTTAAGGAAATGGCGATGTTGGGCCTACTTGCCAGCTAGGGATCGTCGTTCGGAGAACCGGCTTTGGGCCTTGGGCTTAGGGCTTTGAGTCGCGACTAGGCCAGCCGCTTGCCGTAGTTCGGGCAGGGTCCGCGTGAGCCAGCCGCCAGCGGGAGACCGCCCGGGTTCGAGGCCCAAAGCCCACAGCTCAAAGCCCAAAGCCGCTCGCGTAATGGGCATAAGATGTCCAGCATGCGATCGCTGCTGGTGCTCTGCCTCCTCGCCTGTTCCCTCCTCGCCGAGCGGGTTTCCTTCAAGACGGAGGATGGGGTCGAAATTGTCGGGACGTGGCATCCGACGACCGCCAAGGACGCGCCCACGGTCATCTGCCTGCCCATGTACCGCAACGTGCGGGGCAGCTACAAGCCGCTCGTGGCGCCCTTCACGCTGCTCGGGATGAATGTGCTCGCCATCGACCTGCGCGGCCATGGCGACAGCGCGCCCGCTCTCAAGCGCAACGTCGAGCAGCGCGACGCCAAGGTGTTCAACGCGATGCACCTGGATGTGAAGGCGGCGATCGAATTTGTCGAGCGCGCGAAGGGCTGCGACCGCACCCGGATCGGCCTCATCGGCGCCAGCGTCGGCTGCTCCGTGACGATCGACGCGACGCGCCGCTATCCGGGCGACGTGCGCGCCGCGGCGATTCTCACTCCAGGCGCGAACTACCTCGGCGTGGACAGCCTGAAGCACCTCAAGCAGTGGCCGGGCACGCGCATCTTCACCTTCGTCTCGTCCGAGGAGGAGAAGAAGTCGGCGCCCGTCATGAAGGCGCTCGATGCGTTCGACGGCTCCAACTACGTCGTCGTGCCGGGCAAGGGCATCCACGGCACGCGCATGTTTGGCAAGGTCAACGAGATCGAGCAGTTGCTGGCCAACTTCTTCGCTTCGTCGCTGATCAAGAATGTCGATCTGCGCGTGCGCGACGGCGTTCTGCTCCACCGCCGCTCCAAGGATCTCGAGGCGTGGGTCGGCGTTTCGCCCACCGCCTACGAGGCATGGGTAAAGGCGCCCTTCAAGGGCTCCGTCACCGTCCAATTCGGCAAGCAGCGCGTCGTCCATCGCCTCGACTCGAAGTATCCGAAGGAGGGGCAACTCACCAAGGACGGCCGCGTGGGGATTCGTATTCCCCGCGACTACAAGCCCGGGGAGCAGGTGACGATCAAGATCACGTCGTCCAAGGGCAAGGCGTTGAAGTTCCCGTCGCGCGACCGCTTCGTGCTCCAGTCGGCCGGGCGCGCGGCGAAATGACGGAGCGGTTCGACGTCGTCATTGTCGGCGGCGGCATTATCGGCGCCGCCTGTGCCGACCGTCTCGCGGGCGAAGGCCACAAGGTCTGCCTGATCGAGGCGCGCGAATTCCTGCGCGAAGCGTCGTGGGCGGCGCCCGGCGTGTTGCACCCGATCCACCCGTTCAGCTATCCGGCCCCCTTGCACCCCCTCCTTCGGGCCGCGCCCGAGATGTTCCCCCTGCTGGCCGAGGATCTGCTCCAACGCACCGGTATCGATGTCGGCCTCGAGACACCGGGCCTGGTCGTGCTGGGAGACCAGGTCGAGGCGCTGGCACGTTGGTGCGGCGACGCGATTCCCCACCAGCACGTCCGTTCTTCGTCGCTGATCGACTGCCCCGCGGACGAGGGGCCCGCCCTCTACCTTCCGGAAGGCCGCACGCTGCGCCCGGCGCGCCTGGGCCATGCGCTCCTGGAGGGCGCCCGCCGTCGCGGCGCCGATTTGCGCAGCCAGACGCCGGCAATCGAGGTCGAAGCGGGCCAAGTGCGGGTACCGGGTGGGGTTTTGGAGGCCGACACGGTGGTTTTGGCCGCGGGCGCGTGGTCGGGGGGGCTCTGCCGCGCCGCGCCGACGGAGCCCGTTCGCGGTCAAATGCTGCTCTACGACGGCAACCTGCCCCATATGGTCATCTTTTCGGATCGCACCTATGTGACGCCGCGCCCAGACGGGCGGCTCCTTTTCGGCAGCACCGTCGAGCGCACGGGCTTCGACGGACGGCCCACCCAGAAGGCCGTCGCCAAGCTTCAGGAGCGCGCCGAAACGCTGCTCGGATTGCGCGCCAGCGCTCTGCTGGGGGCGTGGGCGGGGCTCCGTCCGGGCACCCCGTCCGGCCTTCCGCATCTCGGTCGAGACGACCGCGACCCGGGGCTCATCCATGCCACCGGGCACTACCGAACCGGGGTCATTTTGGCACCGCTCACGGCCGAGATCGTGGCCGATTTGGTGGCGGGCCGGGCCCCTCGGTTCACGCTCCCGCGGGTGGATTCCTAGCTTTCGGACACATTTGCTCTCTCGGAGCGGGCGCATAAGTCGTGTTGTGCCAACGACTTGCGTTGTTCGTCGGATTCTGTCAGGCAATCCTTAGGAATCACTGGCGATGCAGCTCGGGGCCGACCGATCTATGGCCTCCAGCGGGTCGCTCCAGTTCGGAGGAAGCGTCCCCAAGGAGGTAAATGCGGCTATGCCCCGCTACTGCACAACTGTTCTGATGGCGCTCGGCGTCCTAGGCCTGATCTTCACCGCCCCTGTCCGGGCGGATGATGCCGCCGACATGCACAGAGAGATTTCGAAGCTCCGTGGCGAGCTCGATGCACTCTCCAAGCAGGACTCGGCGGACATCGAAACTGCGGTCGAGAACTATCTCGCCGAGTCGGACTCGTGGAGGAGCGCCGAAGGCGAGGACAAGATGTCCAAGCTGACGATGGGCGCTTGGTTCACGGCGGTCAACCAGAACACGGTGGGCTCGGACCCACAGAACGTGTCGACGGTCAACGGCAACGTGGCCGTGCTGTTCAACTTCAATGTCACGGAGGGGCTCGACATCTTTACCGACCTCTTCGCGGGCACGGAGGGGACACTGCCAGGGCTGTTCCCCTTGGACTCGGGTGGATTCGGTCCGCCATCGACGCTCGCCGGCCAGTTCGACGGGATCGGCATCAACGGCAGCGTTCCGGTGCGTCCCTCGGGCGGCGTCCAGATCCTGCAGGCCGGCATTCGTACGGCCTATCCGGTCGGTAGCGTCAAGCTGCACTGGGAAATGGGTCTCATCGATCCGCGCGAACGCTTCTTGCAGAACACGTTCATGCGCAGCGAGAACAACCAGTTCGTCCACAACCAGTTCGATGACGAAAGCGCCATCTCGTGGGCCACACGTGCGGACAGTTCGGAGACCTTCGGCGACACCGGTGCGCCGACGATTCTCGGCCTGTACGGCTGGGTGCCTTTCGGCGCCGAGGACGCGTTTACCTTCCGCTACGGCTGGTTCAACACGCCCGGAGAGTTCTTCGACCGAGGCCAGTTCTACCTGGAGTTCTCGTGGCGCGGCAAGGTGAGCGGCCGCGAGATGAATTTCGTCGTGATGTACGCCTATGACGGCTTCAGCGACAAGGGTGGCGGCGGCGAGGCCGACAGCCAGTGGGGTGTGAGCTGGGACTGGCTCGCGACCGACAAGGCGGGCGTCTTCATCCGGATTGCCGGTAACAACAAGGACGTCAACCCGGTCGAAGCGAGCGCCGCGTTCGGCTTCGTCTGGACCGGCATCGGTAACCGCAAGGACGACCAGTTCGGCCTTGCCATCGGCTACATCAAGGCCAACACGGATTTCGATCCGCTTCTGCCCGAGGACACCGAGTGGACGCTTGAGCTGTACTACAAGTTCATGGTCGCCGACGGCAAGATGCAGATCACCCCGAACATCATCTATGTGAAGGATCCGGGTGGCGGCGGCCTCGCTTGGCAAGACGAAGTGCTCTGGATTCTGGGCGTTCGTTTCCACGTCCCGTTCTAGTCGACACCCCGGTCGGCGGACTCCCGGGAGTGGGAGCCTGCCGACCGGCCCAACATACAGACAATTTCATGAACACACCGATCAACACGAACCAAGACGGCGCTTCCGTTCGGAGGACGCGCCAAGGAGGTTACGCGGCTATGAACCGCATCTTTACTGCACGCTGGCTGACGCTTATCGCGCTCGGCCTGATCTGGGCCACACCGGTCCAGGCGAGCGAGGACACGGATAGTCTTCGCAAGGAACTCGACGCTCTCAAGAGCCAGGTCGACACGCTCTCCTCGAAGCGCACACAGAGCATCGAGAAGGAAGTCGAAGCCTATCTGGACACGAGCGCCACCTGGAGCAAGGGCGCCCAGGGCGATGACGCGATGTCGCGCATCACCATCAGCGCGTCCTTCCTCGCCAACTCGCAGAACACCGTTGGACTCGACGACAATACGTCGGTCGTGAACGGTTTCGTCGAGCTGGGCTTCCACTTCGCCGTGACCGAGGGGCTCGACCTTGTCGTCGACCTGCTCGCGAACACGGACGGGCACATGCCCATGAATCTCGCGTTCGGACCCACGCTCGCCGGCGCATTCGACGGCATCGGCGTCGACTCCACGCGCGGCGTTCGCCCCAACGGCGACGGTGTCCAGATCGGCGAAGCGTTCATCCGCTACGCCATGAACGCCGGCAACACCAAGATCGACATGGAGATGGGCCTCATGGATCCGCGCACGCGGTATCTGACGACGGCGTTCTCCGATGACTATCGCACCAGCTTCATGAACAACGAGTTCGTGGATCCGTCGGCGATCAGCTGGATCTCGCGCAACACCTCACTGATCGGCGCGGACGTTCCCGACATCATCGGCATCGACTTCGCGTTCGCCTTCGGCGCGAACAAGAACTACATCCTGCGCACCGGCATCTACAACACGCCGGGCGAGTTCTTCGATCGCCCGCAGTGGATGATCGAGTTCCACTGGGTCGGCGAGGTCAGCGGCCGTGCGATGAACGTGAAGTTGCTCTACGTCTATGACAACTTCTACAACCAGGGCACGGGCGAGAGCGCAGACGGCAACTGGGGCTTCGAGTGGGACTGGCTGGTCTCCGACAAGATCGGCGTCTGGCTCGTCATCGCCGGCAACAACAAGGACGTCAACCCGGTCGAAATGAGCGGTTCGATCGGCATGGTCTACACCGGCGTGGGCGGCAACCGTCCCGACGACCAGATCGGACTCGCGATCGGCTACATGAAGATCAACGAGGATGTGACCGGGCCCGCTCCCGAGGACACCGAGTTGGTGGTCGAGGCCTACTACAGGTACATGGCGGCCAAGGGCAACTTCCAGGTCACCCCGTACCTGCAGTTCATCAACAACCCCGGTGGCAAGTTCGACTACACCGACTCGACCCTGTTCATCCTGGGCATCCGTTTCTACGTGCCCTTCTAGTC
>CBDURV010000028.1:0-14082 GCA_965369495.1 uncultured bacterium | reverse complement strand
AGGTTCATCGAGATCTGCGCGACGCCGTACTCCTCGATGTACCAGCCGATGCCCTTGACGCACTTGAGCGAACCGGGAATGCGAACCTTATCGCCGTTGGCGTCGAGCACCGGCTTGCCGGTCGCGGATCCGTCCTCGGTCTTGACGCGTCCCTGCTCACGCACGTCGAAGGCGATCGCGTTGGCGCGCCGCGTCGAGGTGCTGTTGAGGTTGATGTTGTAGGCGACCAAAAAGTCGCGCGCACTCACCGCGGTCGCACCCGAGCGCGCGTTGAACTCCGAGGGTCCGAAGTCCGGCTTCCACTTGGGGTCCTTGAGCCGGGCCTCGAGCGCTTCGTATTCACCGGCGCGCACGGTGGCGAGGTTGCGCCGCTCGTCGCTGAACGCGGCGTTCTCATAGCAGTAGATGGTGAGCCCCAACTCCTCGCCGAGACGCTTGGCCAGCGCACGCGCGTACTCGACCGTCTCCTCCATCGTGATCCCGGAGACCGGCACGAGCGGGCAAACATCCGTGGCACCGAAGCGCGGATGCTCGCCCGAGTGCGAACTCATGTCGATCAACTCGGCGGCCTTGCGAATGGCGCGGAAGGCCGCCTCGCAAACCGCATCGGGATCGCCCGCGATGGTGACCACGGTCCGGTTGGTCGCCTTGCCGGGATCGACGTCGAGCAGGCGCACGCCGTCAACGGTTTCCGCCTCGGCGGTGATCAGATCGATCACGCCCTGATCGCGCCCCTCGGAGAAGTTCGGAACGCATTCGATGATTCGCTGCATGCATGGGTTTGTACCCCCACTGCCGATGCAGGGTCAATTTCCGAAACCCGTGCGGCTCGGATGGCGCGGTGCGACGTTGCAAGTCCCGTGCGGATAGAATCGGGTAACGATGCCGAAAGTAGCAGACCGAATCACCGTGGATCCCGAGCAATGCGGAGGCCGTCCGTGCGTACGTGGCATGCGGATCCGCGTGACCGACGTGCTCGACTTGCTTGCCAACGGACTGTCGGCTGAGCAGGTTCTGGAGGAGCTGCCCGATCTCGAAGCGGAGGACGTACGCGCCTGCTTGCGCTTCGCCAGCCGCAGTCTTGACCATCCCGTGGTGGCGGCTTGATCCTCTGGATCGACGCACAACTCTCACCCATTCTCGCCCCTTGGATCGAGGAGACGTTTGGAGTGACGGCACGCCCCATCGGGGAACTCGGTCTCCTCGTCGCGAAGGACAAGGAAATCTTCGAGGCGGCCCGCAAAGAGGGGGCTATCGTCCTGACCAAGGACCGTGATTTCGTGAACCTACTCGAACGGCTCGGCGCACCACCGCAGAACCTCTGGGTTACCTGCGGAAACACCTCGAACGCGCGGCTCAAAGATGTCCTTCGTCAGACGCTGTCCGCGGCCTTGGACCTGGTGCGTGACGGTGAGCGACTGGTGGAAATCAGCGATGCGCGGTAGCGATGCCTGACTTCTCAAAGGCAGCGCACAAGCACGTTCGATGAGTTCGCGACCAAGCGTACGAATTCGAACTACACGAGGCCCTTCGGGACCTCGATTCCGGAGTTTCCGATTGGCGGAAGGGACGCATCGACTGCTTCCAACTGACGGATCTCATCCACCGCTTTCATCACGGGCCGCAACGGGACTTGTACAACTACGACACGCAAGTTCAGGCGCCCGTCGCTGCCGCGCGTGCCATCGCGCTCGGATTGGTACCGGCGGAAGACGTCCCGACGAGTGTTCGCGACGCCCTTGCGCGGGATATCGAGATCTATCAGCAACTGAGCGAAGATTCCGAGTAGGAGAACCGACTGCAGGTCCGAGTCTCGGCTTCGGTGAGACACACACGTGCTATCAGCCCCGCGCGTATGCGTTCCAGACGCGAATCGCATAGTGCAGCGGCGAGTGGTCCACGAGTTGGTCGAGGCCGACCGCTTTCAGGTCGCCCGAGAGCCAGCGGGGCACGACCTCGTGTATCCGAGTCAAGTGGCCCATCGCGCTCGAAACCGCCCGGCGCAACGTGCCTGCCTCCTGGAGAAGGCGGCCGTCGTGGTCGAGGAACTTCAACGTGCCGACATGCGCGTAGGGGCCCGCCGGCGGCAGTTCCACAACGGCGTCGTTGTTGTTGACAAAGCGATAGGCAGGCACGGCGAAGCGGTCGTGGAACTTCCGGTTGCCCACGCGCGGCGACCCGAACGTGTAGAGCCCTTGGACGCGTCCGTGCCGGTCCGACGCCAACGTCGCCAGCGCCGCGCCGAGACTGTGTCCCGTGAACCAGACTGGGCCGGAACCGGTCAGCAGTCCCGCCAGCTCGTCCCAGACCTTGTCGAGCGCCTGCTTGAAGCCGGCGTGAACCTTGGCGTCGGCCTTCCACTCCGCGTACCAGAGCTTGGCATCAGCCTCCAAGTGGCGCGACTCCCCCACGTCGGTGCCGCGGAAACTTACGATCGTGAAGTCGGCGGCGCGCGCCACGAAGCAGTAGGTCGCATCGCGTTCGATGAATTCCACGTCCGTAAGTGCAGCTCGCTCCAGCGCCGCCCGCACCCGCGCTTCCTCCGTGACGTACGCGAGCAGCGCGGCGTCGGCCAGCCACCAGGCGTTGCACAGATCGAAGCTCGAAGCCGTGGGTCGAAACGGGTGCTCGGCTGCCCCCTCGAAGTACGCGTAGTCCGGCTTGGGCCCGAAGAGAGCATCGAAAGAGAGATCGTCCGGCAGCGGCTTTTGCACGGCAGCGTCCATCGTGCCTAGGGTAGCGCCACTTCAGAGCCGCACTCACTCACCATGGATCGACTCGTACAGTCTCACGAACACGGCTCTGAATCGGCTCTCCCACGGAACATGGATGCACGCTGGCACGTTCCCCGTGTGTCGGTTGCGGATCTTGCTCCCGACGATCTCGTAGTGGGCGTCGATGTCCTCCCACTCGAACGCGGTGCACCAGAACAACCGACACTCCCGGTCTAGGTCGATCGAGATTCCGGGTCGGCCGCGGGCGAGGTGCCTGCCCATCTGCCCCTGGTCCGTGTAATCGAACCACATCAGGCACGGGACCGAATCTCCAGTCTCGTCATCCCGTGGTGGGAACAATCTCCGGAATGCTCTCGTGGCGAAGGTGAGCACCCGACGCACTAAGGAGATTCTGATCACCATGAGCTGCAACCGGAGCAGCGCGCTCGGCCGGTACAGCTCTCTCAGGGCTGCCGCGTACCCGATCACGCCCCCGGAGTTCAGATACTTGTAGGGAGATGAGTCCTCGCAATCGTAGAAGCTCTTGAATCTCCGGTACTGGTGCGCGTAACCCCGCTCGGCCGAGAAGACCACATCGCTCCCGAAGGAGAGAAATTGCGTTTCGATGTAGTCCGCTCCTTGCTGGAAGAAGACATCGAAGCCATCGGTTGCGCAGACGATCTCCCGGTCCTCCATCTCGCGGAGCGCCTCGAAGAGGGCGCGCTGTTTGAAGAGACTGTGATGCCAGTCCGGGACGATTTGGCTCGCCCCGATGGCTTCGAGGGCGATGTCGTTCGCGGTAGCGCTTTCAAGGAGTGGAGCGAGCCTGTCATCCTCCTTGTCCGCCCAGAAGAGGAACTTCATCGGGCCTGCCTTGCTGCGCAGGGCAGGGTCCTCTCGACAAGGCTCGGCGCCAGGGCGATTGGGAATTCTCCGGACGACTCGATGACGCCGTCAGCATACGGTTCCGGATCTAGTTGTCCCGAACTCGCGGGGACTTTCACCCGCCAGTTTAGAACTGTTGGACGCGGAACCCTATCGACTGGCAGGCGACCGATCCTAGCGAGTTCTGGTGTCGGCCACCAATTGGGGTTACGACTTTGCCGAGGGCGATAATCCCGACCGGAGTCGGCGGGCCGTCAAGGTGCGATGATGCTGAAGAATCTGAAGATCGGCGGCCAAATCGGGTTGGGCTTCGGCCTGGTGATGCTCGTCATGGTGCTCATGGCGATGTACGCGATCCAGGGGCTCCAGGCTGGCAGCGAGAGCTTCAAGGAGTACCGCGCGCTCGCGAGGGCCAGCGTGCTGTCCGGCCGTGTTCAGGCCAACATGCTCATGGCCTCGAACGCTGCAAAGGGCTTCCTCGATTCCCGGGATGAGCAGTACCTGACGGTGTTCGGCAGCCGCCTGCGCAATGCGCGTGCGTTCGCCGTTGAGCAGCTGGCGACGATCGTCGATCCGCAGCGCCGTGCGATGAGTCGTAAGCTGGTCGGGAGTCTTGAGCAGTACAACACGACCGCCGCGGAGGTCTTCGCGCTGATGCGCCGTCGGGACGAACTCCTTGTGCAGACGCTCGACCCGCAGGGTAAGCGTATGCAGCAGACCCTGACCGAAATCATGGTTTCCGCGCATGGCGACAAGGACGCGGACGCGGCATACGTGGCGGGTCGCGCGCTGGAGCGCGTGCTGCTGGGCCGGCTCTACCTGCTCAAGTTCCTGGACGACAACGAGGACTCCGACATCGATCGCGTTCGGTCCGAGCTGGGCACGGGCTTCGAACAGGCCGCCAAGGAGATGATCGCGGCGATCGACAATCCGGAGCGTAAGAACCGACTCCAGGAGTTCTTTGCCGCGCGCAACCTGTACGTCACCGCGTTCGACGAGTTGGTGCAGACCATCCGTACCCGCAACGCCTTAATCGCCCAGAAGCTGGATCCGCTCGACCGATCGATCGCCGACATGTCGGAACGAATCAAGCTGTCGCTCAAGTCCGATCAGGACACCCTCGGGCCGGTCGTCCAGAAGCAGAGGACGGAGACCGTCCGGGCGGTCGTAGTCGGATCGATCCTCGCGGTCCTGCTTGCGATCGTCATCTCGGTCGCGATCATCCGGGCCATCACGCGGCCCGTCGCGGACCTCGTCCACATGGTCGACGAGGTGCGGCGAACCGGCGACCTCTCGCACCGCTTGAACAGGCTGTCCAACGACGAGTTCGGATTCATGGCCACTACGCTGAACGAGTTCCTGGGAAGCCTGGAGGAGCGGGCCGGCGTCACGAGTGAGGTCGCGAAGGGCAACCTGGACGTCGAGCTGGAGCTTCTGTCGGACAAGGACACGCTCGGGATCGCACTCCAGCGCATGACGGCGACGTTGCAAGAAGGCAAAAATGCCGAAACGCTTCGGGAGTGGACCCGCGCCGGCCAAGACAAGGTTCACGAGGCAAGTCGTGGCGCCCCGGGGGAAGAGGAGCTCGGCACCCTGTTGCTCGGTGCGCTTGCGGGCCATCTGGATGCGCAATGCGGGGCGCTCTACGCGCATCGTGCGGACTCGGGACGCCTGCAATGCATTGCCGGATACGCCGCCGGCGGTGAGAGCATCGAGCTCCCGGAGTTCGCGGTTGGGGAGGGTCTCGTGGGCCAAGCCGCGCAGGACCGGGCTCCCCTGCTCATCCATGACGTGCCGGAGGGCTACTGCACGATCCGCTCGGCGCTCGGAGAGACGAGGCCGCGCAGTCTGCTCCTACTGCCGCTCGTCCATCACGACCAGCTCGTCGGCGTGATCGAACTCGCGGCGGTAGCCGCATTCGACGATCGTCGGGTGGAGTTCCTTTCCTCGGTCAGCGAGAACATCTGCATTGCCTTGAAGGCCGCCCAGGCTCAGATCCAGCTTCGGAACGACATCGCCGAGCGGAAGCGCATGGAGGAGGAAGTTAGCCGGATCAACTTCCATTCGGACATCGCGCTGGAGTTGACGGGCTGCGGCTACTGGCACGTCGACTACAGCGACGCCGACTACTACTACCAGTCGGATCGGGCGGCATTGATCCTCGGTGAGCCGCTCAAGCCCGATGGGCGCTATCACCTTCAGGACGAGTGGTTCGCCCGGCTCGTCGAAGCAGACCCCAAGGCCGCCGAGCAGGCTGCGGAGCGCTACCAGGGCGCGATCGAGGGTCGCTACCCGCTTTACGAAGCGACGTATGCATATAAGCGGCCTGTTGACGGGGAGACCGTCTGGGTGCACGCCATGGGCAAGGTCGTGCGCGACGAGAACGACGGTGCCATTCGTCACATGTATGGCGCGTACCAGGACGTGACGCAACTCGTGGCCGACGAAGTCGCGCTGCGCGACGCGAAGGAGAAAGCCGAGGAGGCCACGAGCGCGAAGTCCGACTTCCTGGCGAACATGAGCCACGAGATCCGCACGCCGATGAACGGCATCATCGGAATGACCGAACTGGCGCTCGACACCAACCTGTCGCCCGAACAACGCGACTACATGAACACCGTGAAATCCTCGGCCGACGCATTGCTCACGGTGATCAACGACGTGCTGGACTTCTCCAAGATCGAGGCGGGTAAGCTCGAGCTCGAGCCGAACAATTTTGAGCTGCGCGACGCGCTGGCAGACATGCTCAATACGCTGGCCAACCGTGCGCACGCCAAGGGCTTGGAGCTGGCGTACCACGTGCCGCCGCCCATCCACGACGCACTGATCGGCGATGTCTACCGTCTGCGGCAGGTCATCGTGAACCTCGTGGGCAACGCGATCAAGTTCACCGACGAAGGCGAGATCGTCGTCCGCGTGAAGGAAGTGACCCGTACCGAGGAGACGATCGAGCTGGAGTTCTCCGTACAGGACACCGGCGTCGGCATCCCGACCCACAAGCTCGAGAAGATCTTCCAGCCGTTCGAGCAGGCGGATGTCTCGACGACGCGAAAGTACGGCGGCACCGGGCTGGGCCTGGCCATCTGCACGCAACTCGTCGAGCTCATGGGCGGACGCGTCTGGGCGGAGAGCATCGAGGGCGAGGGCACGACTTTCCACTTCACGATCCAATGCGGAATCGGAGAGCTGGCGCCGCATCTCGATCTGCCACAGCGCAGGGCTCTGCTTGAAGGACTGCCGGTGCTCATCGTCGACGACAATGCGACGAACCGTCGAATCCTCGAGGAAATGCTCGGGAACTGGCGGATGAAGCCGCAGAGTGTGGAAAATGGCGCGGATGCGCTCACCGCGTTGGATCGGGCCAGGAACGCGGGCCAGCCGTTCCGCTTGGTCGTTTCCGATGTCAACATGCCCGAGATGGACGGTTTCGAGCTCTACGAGCGGATGCGTTCCGCCGGGCAAGATCAAGTACTGCCGTTCATCCTGATGACGAGCGGGACACGTCGGGGTGATGTCGCGCGCAGCCGCGAGATGGGCGTAGCCGCCCACCTGATGAAGCCGGTCAAACAATCCATGCTGATGAACACGATCGTGGGTGCCGTTGCGGGCGAGTCCGCAACCACCGCGCCTGCGCCGGGCGCGACCGACGAGACCGGCGGCGATACTCCGGGCCGCCGGCTGCAGGTCCTACTGGCCGAAGACAACGCCATCAACCAAAAGTTCGCGATTCGCGTGCTCGAGAAGGCCGGGCACTCGGTCGAAGTCGCGAACAACGGCCGTGAAGCGGTGGACGCCTGGCAACGCGGGTCTTATGACCTCATCCTCATGGACGTACAGATGCCGGAGATGGACGGCCTCCAGGCGACGGCTCGCATTCTCGAGCTGGAACAAGCCGCGGAATCGTCGGAGCACACGCCGATCATCGCAATGACCGCCAACGCGATGAAAGGGGACCGCGAAAAATGTCTCGCGGCCGGAATGGACGGATACGTCTCCAAGCCGGTCAAGCGGCAGACGCTCTTCGCCGAGATCGAACGCGTCCTCAACGAGTTGAAATGAATTTGGAGCCCCGCGCATGACGCCGACATTCGACCACGCGGAACTGCTGGACCGCATCGACGGGGACGTCGAGTTCCTGGAGGAGTGCATCGAGATCTTCGACGAGGACGCGGCGCCGCTGCTCACGAAGATCCGCGAGGCCGTTGCGGCACAGGACGCCGAGGCGCTCGCGACTTCGGCGCATACGCTCAAAGGCATGCTGTCGAACTTCTGCGCCCCGGCTGCGGAGGGTGCGGCAAAGAACCTCGAGATGCGTGGCCGCGACAACCAACTGCAGGACTGCGATGCGGCGGTGACGGCGCTCGACGACGAATTGAAGCGGCTTCGCGCGGAGCTCCAGACGTTCCTCGAGGCGCAGCAGTCATGAAGATCCTGCTCGCCGAGGACGAACGGCTCACGCGCCGATCCCTCCAGCGCGAGTTGGAGCGCTGGGGACACGAGGTGCTCGCCGTCGAGAACGGCGCCGCCGCCTGGGACGAGTTTCAGCGCACGCAGTTCGACATGGTGGTGACCGACTGGGATATGCCCGAGATGGACGGCAAGGAGCTCATCGAGCGTGTGCGTGCCCATGATCGCGCGGGCTATGCGTACGTCATCATGCTGACGGGCCGCAGCGAAACGCAGGACGTTGTCGCCGGAATGGAAGCCGGCGCCGATGACTTTCTCGCGAAGCCGTGGGAGCGCGAGGAGCTTCGTGTTCGCCTCGCGGCCGGCGAACGAATCATCGGCCTCGAACGGCGCCTCGCCGAGCAGAACCAGAAGCTCCACAGTGCCAACGAGCAGATGCACCAGGACCTCGAGGCGGCCGCCCGGGTGCAGCAGGGACTGCTGCCGACCGAACTTCCACATGTGGGCAAGCTGCACTTCGCCTGGCGCTACCGGCCTTGCGACGAGCTTGGCGGGGATCTGCTGAACGTCGTGCCGATCAGTGACCGCGAGGTGGCGATGTACCTGGCCGACGTCAGTGGGCACGGCGTGTCGGCGGCGCTCGTGTCGGTCTCGGTGCATCGCAGTCTCTCGGTTCGCGGCGACCGCAGTTCGCTCATTCGGCTCCACGGCGAGTCACCGGACGACATCACCGCGACGCCTCCCGACCAGGTCGCGACTCGGCTCAACGCGCTCTATCCGATGGAGTCCAACGGTGACCATTTCCTGACGCTCGCATACGCCACCGTCGATGCGGAGAGCCTCATGTTCACCTACTGCGCGGCGGGTCATCCCGGCCCGATCGTCGTGCGCGCGGGCACCGAGACGCAGGTTCTCGAGACGCATGGCCCCCCCATCGGCGTGGCGTCGTACTCGAAGTACCGCACGACCTCGATTCAGCTTCAACCGGGAGACCGGGTCTATCTCAACTCCGACGGCCTCGAGGAGACGATGAACCCGGCCCGTGAGTTGTTCGGTAGGGACCGAATCCAAGCGGTGATCGAGCAGGCTCGCGCGATGTCTCTCGACGAGAGCATCGATGCCCTAGTGGATGCGGCAGTGGAGTGGCAGGGCTCGGAGGAGTTTTCCGACGACCTCTCGCTGCTCGCATTGGAAGTGCCTGGCGAGTCGGGCCCGGGCGGTTAGCAGTTCGCTTCGAACTCGAGAAGAGACTCAACCCCATATCAAGGTCGTATTACCCCAAATCAGGGTTGACCAACCCCCTATTTAGGTCGATAATGCACGTGTGATGGAGAACGCCCTGGAAGCCCTGTTCGGCAACCGCTCGGCCGCAAAGCTCATGCTCTACCTCTTCCACTACGGGGAGGCTTACGCAACCGGTATGGCCAAGGATCTAGGAACTGCGCTCAGTCCGATACAGCGTCAGTTGGACAAGTTCGAGGTCGCTGGGCTCCTCATCTCCAAGATGGTCGGGAACACTCGAATCTACTCGTTCAACCCCAAGCAGCCCGCGACCAAGAAGCTCAAAGAACTGATCCAGGTCTTCTACGAAGCCATGTCAGTGGACGAACGTGAGCAGCTGTTTTCCACGCGGCGGCGGCCTCGACGACGCGGCAAGCCGGTCCTCAAGCGGGACTCATGAGTTTGAATCTCGCCACCTGCAGTGTCGAAGAGCTATGGCGGTTCGTAGCCACACACCTGGAGAAGCGTGGAATCGGTGTGGTCCTGGTCGGAGGCGCCGTGGTCTCCGTGCATTCGAACGACGCGTATCAATCCGGTGACCTGGACTTCGTCCGGGAGGCGCTGTTCATCCGTCAGGATGTCGACAAGACGATGGCCGAAATCGGGTTCGAGAAGCGGCACCGACACTACGTTCACCCTGAGTGCGGGCATCTCTTCGTTGAGTTCGTCAGTGGCCTCGTGGGGATTGGCGAGGATGCCCGGATAACACCCGACGCTGTTCAGGTCGACGGCGTGACGATCAAGCTCCTGTCTCCAACCGACTGTGTCCGCGATCGACTCGCAGGGTTCATCCACTACGGGACGCGAGACATGATGGATCAAGCTGTCCTTGTGGCCAAGGCCCACCCCGTGGGCTGGGCTGCGATCGAGGAGTGGGCAAAACGCGAAGGGCCGGGCGGACCTGCGGCATTCGCCGAACTCAGACGGCGGGTAACTGGCGCGTAGCCAGACCGAGACTTCCGCTTCGCGAAGGCGCGGTGATTTGGAAAACGGTTCCGGGTTTGGAAAACGGTTCCGGGTTTATCTGTCCCGAACTCGCAGGGATTTCCACCCGCCAGTTTCGAACAGCTGGACCCGGAACCGTATCGGAGACGAAGGCCGGGAAATACAAGCGTGCCGGCGTGAAGGAGGTCTGGCTTGTCGATCCTTCGGCGCAGACCGTCGAGGTGCGCGGCATGAGGCGCCACCGCGTTTTTGCCGGAGACGAGCCCGCGACGTCGCGGGCGGTACCCGGCTTTCGCCTCGTGCCAGCCGAGCTGTTCCCCAGTCGCTGAGCACGCTCGCATGCGGCTCCGGGTCTATTTGCCCCGAACTCACGGGGATTTCCACCCGTCAGTTTCGAACAGTTGGACCCGGAACCGTATCGGCGTCTCGGGAAGCACCAGTTGGACTTTGCCGCCCCCTTCGGTACTCTGCGTGGCTCATTCAACGCAGACTCTCGTCTCACCGGTTGCCTCGACCCCAGGATCTAATTGCAAACCAGCGAATCGGACGGTAAACACACCCGGCTCTTCACTCCCGGCCCAGTACCCATAGCCGGGCACTTGCTGGCCTTGGGCAGTCGGCAACCCCCCTATTGTCGCACCGACGACTTCTCCCAGCTCACACACGAGATTCTCGAGGGGCTCGGATACGTCTTTCAAACGGCCGGCCCGGTCATGATTCTCACGGGCTCCGGCACCGCTGCCATGGAGACCGTGGCGCTGAATTTCCTGCGCGATGACGACAAGGCCCTGGTGATCAACGCCGGCACATTCGGCCAGCGCTGGTGCGATCTCTGCGCGGTACGGGGCATCTCCTACGAAGCTCTTGCGCTGGAAGCCGGAGCGGACCTGGACCTGGACCGGCTGGCCTCGGCTCTGACCGAGGATGTCTCCGTCCTGCTCGTCACCGCTCACGAAACGTCCACGGGGGCGCTCTTCGACATCGAGGCGATCGGCCGAATGGCACAAGAGCGCGGCGTACTGCTGATCGTCGACGCGGTCAGCTCGGTGTGCGCCGACCGCTTCCTGATGGACGAGTGGCATGTCGATGTCGCGGTGTTGAGTTCCCACAAGGCGCTTGCGCTTCCGCCCGGGCTCTCCTTCATCGCAATGGGCGACCGCGCCCTTGCCCGCCTGGAGGACATCCCTCCCCGATCGCTGTACATGGACGTTCGGGCGTACTTGGCCAACCAGAGACGCGGACAGATGCCCTTCACCCCTGCGATCGGCCTGTTCCTGCAACTTCACCAGCGCCTCCTCGACATCCGGGAACTGACCCTGGACCATCTGATTCGCCAACATGAGCAGAAGGCCCGCGTGTTTCGTGAAGCGCTGAAGACGCTGCCGCTCGGCACACTGCCGGCGCGACCTTCGAACGCCATGACGGCGGTGACCTGCGGCAATCTCGATGCGTATGAGATCGTGCAGGCTCTGCGGACCGAACATGCGATCGAGGTCGCCCCGAACGGTGGTTCGCTGAAGAGCCGGATCTTCCGTGTGAGTCACATGGGAGAACATCTCGCCGCGGATTTTCGGGCGCTGATGAAGGGGCTCGAGAACATCACTTCGCGCTCGCCCGGCCATGCGCTGCTGGCGAACAGAGGAGACTCATAGTGCGTGCGATCATCATGGCGGCGGGGGTCGGCTCCCGACTCCGCGGAATCACGGGCGACAAGCCCAAGTGCCTGATTCAGGCCGGGGAACAGACCTTGCTGGGGCGCGTGATCGAGCAGCTGCGGGAGCGTGGGATTGACGACGTCTGTGTCATCACGGGCTATAAGTCCGCCCTCGTCGAACAGGAACTGCCCGCGAGCGTCCGCCGCATCCACAACCCGTTTTTCCGTGTGACGAACAGCATTGCGTCGCTGTGGCTGGCGCGCGAACTCCTTATCGAAGACACGCTGCTCCTGAACGCGGATCTCTGCTTCGAGCCTCAGGTGCTGGACATCGCTCTCGCCCAGACTCAACCGATCGCAATGCTCTCCGATTGCCGTCGGATCGAGACGGCGGACTTCCGATTCAGGACGCAGGGCAGTCGTATCGTCGAGGCGGGCAAGCACATCTCCGACAAGGATACCGACTGCGAATACGTCGGCATCGTCCGGCTGGACCGGACGTTCATCGGAGTCTTCCGCGCGCGGCTCGAGGAGATGATCCAAAAGGGCTGTTTCTCCGATTGGTGGGAAGCGGTCCTGTACTCGTTTTTGGGTGAATACTTCGACGTGAACTGCGTCGATGTGAAAGGCGCGTTCTGGACGGAAGTGGACCATGCCGGCGACTATGCGCGCCTTACGGACTGGCTCACTCGTCAGCCGCGACGCCCGCGGCAAGAGCCGGGAACAGACCTCTTGGGCAGGTTCATCCCCTCCCCGGCCTGATCCGGCATTGCCCGTGGCTGAGGCTGGCAAACTCGAACGCCTGTGGGCGACCAAGAACCCCGATGACGAGTGGTGGTCGTCGTTCGTCACGTCCCCGATAGCGATCCTCATCAACTGGGTCGTCGTCGACTGGAGTTGGCTCTCCCCCAACCGGATCACGTTCCTCTCACTCTTGACGGGGATCGCCGCCTCCGCCCTCATCGTCCTTGGCGGAGGCATGAACTTCCTCGTCGCCGCTGCGCTGATCCAGTTCAGTCACGTCCTCGACTGCATGGACGGCCAGATGGCGAAGTATCGAGGCACACCCTCGCGCTTCGGCGACTACTTCGACAAGGTCACGGACCAGCTTCAGGTTTTTCTCTGGTTCGCGGCAGTGGCCTACGCTGCCTACGTCCAGACAGGGAGCGCCGTGCCCGTGTTCCTGGCGTTCGTCGGCGTGGCGTTCTACTCACTGCGTGTGTACGTGAAGTACGTGACGATCTTCATCCAGGTTCGACACGATCGCGACTATCTGGAGAAGTCTTCCGAAGAAGCCTCTGCCATCAAGAGCAAGGTTGCGCTGAAGGCCGGACTAGGCGCCGGCTGGAAGCCAAACCTCGTCTGGTTCCTGGGAGAGCAGCGCAAGTTCTTCCTGTTCAACGAGGCTGTCTTTGTGTTCCTGCTGTCGGCTGCCCTCGTCACCGACCAGTTGGTTCCGATGTTGTGGGTCTTCGCGGCGAGCCAGGTCTACTTCGGCTTCGTGCGCAGCTGGCAAAGAGGGCGGCAGATTCTCATGAACCAGCAGGCCGCGCTCTTGAAGCCGATAGAAAAGTAGCCGAGTAGCGGGCATGGGGTATCAGGAACGAAGGCAGAGCCTGAAGGAGACTTCCAAGCCGCGGGAAGAGTGGTGGTCGCGCGTGTTCGCGACGCCCGCCGCCTACCGGATCCTGCTGGTCGTGGCGGACTGGCGCTGGATCACGCCCAACCGCTTGACGCTCCTCTCCCTGGCAACGACGCTGGTTGCCTGCATCCTGATCACGACGGGCAAGGAGGTAGAGCTCCTCATCGCGGCCGCAGCCATCCAGGTCTCCTACATTCTGGACTGCATGGACGGTCAGCTTGCCCGTTACCGCCACGCCTCCTCGCGCTTCGGCGCCTTCGCCGACAAGTGGTCCGACTACGTCAAGTTCCCTGCGATCCTCGTCGCCCTGACCGTTGACGCCTTTCATCGCGACCCGTCTCTCACCCCGGTCCTCGCCGGATTCGCGGCGGTCCTGTTCGTCGGCTACCTGCCGTACCTCAAGTCGCTTGCGTCATCAGAGCTGGGGATCGGCCCCTGGTCGGTCTTGTCGAAGCCGGACTTTGCCTCCCGGAACCTGAGGTTCTTCCTCTTCGAGGAGGCACAGTGGTACTTGGCCGTCAGCGTGTGCCTGGCGTTTGGATCCTCGCTCGCCG
>CBDURV010000027.1:0-14148 GCA_965369495.1 uncultured bacterium | reverse complement strand
CGCACCCGCACCTCGCCGTCATCGGGCCGGTCGAGCAGGCCGATGTGGTGCAGCAAGGTCGATTTGCCGCTGCCGCTGCGGCCGACGATGGAGAGGATCTCCCCTTCGTTCAGGTCGAGATCCACGCCGCGCAGCACGTCGAGCGTAGTTCCGCCCAAGCGGAAACTGCGCGAGAGGTAGCGCACCGACAAGAGCGGCGCGCCCGGGTGGAGGGCGGCCTGGAGGGGATTGGCCTGGTAGGGAGTACTCGGGTCCACTACTCGTACCTCAGCGCGCGCACCGGTCGCAGGAGCGCGGCGCGAATCGCGGGAATGATGGCGAAGAGAAGCGCGGCGACAGCAGCGCCGACGGCGTACTGGATCGCGGCCACGTGATCGATGTAGGTCGGAATCTCGTCGAACAGATAGATGTCCGACGGGAAGATGTCCCAGCCGAACGTCTCGCGGATCCAAACGCGGATCGGGTTCACGTGGTTGGCCACGTAGATGCCGCTGAGATATCCGGACAGCGCGCCCAGCACGCCGACCAGCGTGCCGTTGACCATGAAGATCGTCAGCACGCCGCCCGGCGTCGCACCGAGCGCGCGCAGCACGCCGATGTCGCGAGTCTTCTCGACGACCATCATTGTGAGCGTCGCGAAAATCCCGAAGCAGGCGACCAGCACGATGAAGAAGAGCACGATGGCGAGCATCGCCTTCTCGGTCTCAACGGCGCGCAGGAAATTACGGTTGCGGTTCTGCCAGCTCTCGATTCGTCCTTCGGGCCAATAGGCGACCTCGTGGTCGTAGCGTCCAATGGCGCGCGCGAGCGGCGCCCGCATTTCCGTCACGGTGCGGTCGCTGTCGAGCTTGATGCGCAACTCGCAGACGGTGCCCTCGGGTTGCGAGAAGAACACCTTCCCTGAATCGCGCAAATCGACATAGAGGTTGCCGCGGTCGAACTCGGAGTTGCCCGACTTGTAGAGCCGGGAAACGACGACCTTGCGGGTCGCGGGGCTGTACTGGCGCGTGCCGTCCTCGCGTCGCGACTCCTCGAACGTGATCAGATCGAAGTCCTCGCCCGGGCGCAGCGGGCCGAGTTGGCCGAGGCGCCGCGCCAGCCACTCGGAAATGACGACGCGCGGCCACTCGTCCGGCACGAACACATCCGGATTGATCGACTGGTAGTTCTTCGACTCGATCACGAACGGATCGGGCGCCGTTGGCTTGGAGTCGCTGGGAGGCGGAATCCCGACCGTGGCGAAGTCCTCGATCGAGTCCGGCATCGGCTGCATGTAGTCGAGCACCCGGGAGACGGCGCGCTCGTGCTCGGGCAGCAGGCCGGACACCTTGACCGGGATGTAGTTGCTGCGCGTCCCGATCGCCTCGCGGGTCGAGGCCGGAACCGCGCCGAAGGTGTGGCGCTGGAGCGTCACGGCGGTGATTCCCGGAATCGCCTCGAGTTCGTCCTTGAGCTTCTCGTAGGGGACCGTCTCGGGGTCGATCTCCACCAGCACGTCGGATAGCGTGCCGCGAATCATGGCGCGCAGATCGGCCTGGAACCCGTCCATGACGGCCAGCACGACGATGATCGATGCGACCCCCAGCGTCACGCCAAGAATCGAAACGAGGTTGATCCAGCGCGTCCGCAAGAGGCGGAGCGCCATGGCGAGGCGATAGGGCGCGGTGACGGGGGGACGGGGGAAATTCACGTGGGGCGTCCTGCTACGAGTATGGATCGGTCGCGACGATCACCATCACACACAATCGCACACCAGTGTCGCCAACCAGTCACGGATCGCAAGCTCAGCGCTTCAGGGAGCGGACCACCGACAGCACGGCCTCCGCGTCGATGTCGCGGCGGGCGGTGACTTCGATGTCGATGTCGTCCACATCGAGTTTGAGCGTCATGTGGCTCTTCGATTCGTGCTTGCGGCAGCGGACGGCCGTGCGTTCGCCCGCGGATCCGGCATACTGCGAGCCCGCCTTGGCCAGGCGTGCGATGTTCTTGCGCATCTTCCACGCCATGATGCGCCGGACCCGGCTCTCCCCCATGCGTTGGCGGAGATAGTTCTCCACCATCGCGGGCGTCGCGGCCGGCGACTGCTTGATCTGGAAGAAGGTAGCGCCGTCGCTGTAGAGCAGGGAGAGCTCCACGGTGGCTCGTTCGCGCACGCGCGCCTCGACGAGCTCAAACCCGGGCGGCAGGTAGTCGGGCAGCAGCGGTCGGAATCCGGCCGATTCAGCAGGGCTCTCCTTGGGTACCGGCGCGCCGATCCAGGCGTGGGTCTTGCGGAGGCGCCGCTCGGCGATCTCCTGCGGCGCGAACTCGATCTCGGTGTACTCGCTCGCGCGGTAGACGCTTCCATCCGCCCGGAACGTCGTCACCTTGAGCGGCAGGTGGCTCGTCGCGTCGGCCCAGATCTCGATGGACGGGCGCCCCTCGATGCGCGGAAGCGCGCGCAGCACGCGAACGCGGCGCCCGAGAAATTCGCGCGGCGGCAACTCCTCGGCGCGGTAGTTCGCGACCAGCGCATCCGGCGCGAGGCAAAAACCTCCCGGATCCTGCAGTCGGCTGCTCGGCCTCGAAATCACGAACTCGCGCCCTCCGCTCGATCGGCCCCCACCCGACCGACGCACGCGGAATCTGTACGCGGTGCAGCCCGACGCGGCGTCATGGCGCACGGACATCGACTTGCCGCGCCCGGACCACGAGTGCTTGCGCTTGGACCCGCCCGCTCCAACGGCGGACCCGTCCGCTCCATCGGCGGACCTGCCCGCTCCAACGGCGGACCCTCCCGCTCCAACGGCGGACCTGCCCGCTCCATCGGCGGACTTGTCCAGGTGCCTGCGGGTTTGGATCTTGCCGGCGTAGCTCACGCGCTGGTGTGCGGTGGCGACGGAACGCAGCAGATCGCTCGCCTCGTGCGCCTTGACATGCCGAATCGTCGCCCAAACGGCCGGGGTGCCGACGAGCAGCGCCACGACGACAAGCTGCAATCGACGCATACCTCGGAAAGCGCGAACGTGATCGCTCACGGGCGGTCGAACTCCGTCGGGGACTCGGGGACATCGCCGCCGGGCTCAGCCGCGACAGGCGACTCCGTGACCACCTGGATATTCAGGTGCACGGGGGGATCGACCGGACGTTCCCCGATCGACACTGCGACCAGCACGCCCGCCGCCAGCAGTCCGCCAATGGCCGCGAACGTCCGACGCCGAATCGCCGCGAGCTGATCAAGCAGCCTGTCGAGCGGGATTTCGGGCGGATCTTCGCGCTGAATCCCGGTCAGGACGCGGCGCAGTTCCTCGGCGGGACCAGTCATTCCGTGTTCTTGACGCGCCCGTGCCCGTCCAGGTTCCGTCCGTATGACAACCGGTAAGCGGGTCGCGGCGCGCCGCCACCGATCCTACGCGGGATCACGGAGATCCTGGCCGGTCATTTCGGCCGGTTTCGGCACCCCCAGCAGGCCCAGCAAAGTGGGTGCAATGTCGCGCAGCGACCCTCCCGAACGGAGCGGACTCTCGTCGCCAACCAGCCAGCACGGGACCAGATTGGTGGTGTGCGCCGTCTGGGGGCCGCCGGTTACGGGATCGATGAGTTCTTCGGCATTGCCGTGATCGGCTGTGACGATCGCCGTCCAGCCACACTCCTCGATCGCGTCCAGTACCCGGCCGAGGCAGCCATCGACCGTGGCACACGCCGCCGTGGCCGCCTCGATCACGCCCGTGTGCCCGACCATGTCGGGATTCGCGAAGTTGAGGATCATCGTGCGATAGCGCCCCGAACGAATGCCCTCGGCCCCGACGCGCGCGACCCCTTCGGCACTCATTTCCGGCTGCAAATCGTAGGTCGCGACCTTGGGGGACGGCACCAACTCGCGCGACTCTCCCGGAAACGGTTCCTCGTGCCCCCCATTGAAAAAGTAGGTCACGTGGGCGTACTTTTCCGTCTCGGCGGTGCGCAGATTGGCGATGTCATGCTGCGCGCAAACCGCCCCGAACACGTTCGCGGGAGGGGTCTTGGGGAACAGAATCGGCAGATCGAAATCGGGCCGGTAGGGCGTCATCATCACGAACCCGATCTCCGGCACCCGCGTCCGTTCGAATCCGTCAAAGCCGCGCACCGTCATCGCTTCGGTGATCTGGCGCGCGCGATCGGCGCGGAAATTGGCGAAGAACACCACGTCGCCGTCCTCGATCTGCGCCGCCCCTGTCGTGATCGGATCGATGAACTCGTCGGTCACGCCGCGCTCGTAGGAGTCGCGCATCGCCTGCACGGGATCGTCGGTGTGCGCGCCCTCACCCAGCACGACCGCGTCGTAGGCCAGCTTGATGCGCTCCCAGCGCTTGTCGCGGTCCATCGCGTAGTAGCGCCCCACCACCGAGGCGACCGGTCCCACCTCGGCCAAGCGCGCGACATGCTCGACGCCGCTGGTCGGCGAAACGTCGCGGCCATCGGTGAATGCGTGAAAGAAGAAGGGCTTTCCGGCGCGCCGCGCGGCTTCGCCCAGCGCGATCATGTGGTCCAGGTGGCTGTGAACACCGCCGTCGCTGGCCAAGCCAAGAATGTGGACGTGCCGCGCCCCGGCGAGCGCCTCGTTCAGTGCCGCGACCTCGAAAAAGCTGCCGTCTTCGATCGCCTCTCCGATCTTGACCAGATCCTGCCGCAGGACCCGTCCGGAGCCGAGCGTCAGGTGCCCCACCTCGGAGTTGCCCATCTGGCCCACCGGCAGTCCCACGGCACGGCCCGACGCCTCGAGTTCGGTGTAGGGTCGCGTCGCCGCGAGCCGATCCACGACGGGAGTTTCGGCCCTACGGACGCAATTTCCCGGCCCTTCCGGGGCGAGACCCCAGCCGTCCAGGATGATCAGCGCGGCACCATTCATTCCTTGTCCTCCTGCGAACGCCCCTTACATTACGGCGCTTCACACTCACGTACCAAGGATGCCGCCTGAAAGTTGGCCCAAACGCGTTAGCGGTTGGCCGATCTACACGGTGGCGGAGGGACCTCTGATGAACACAAACATGGGAATTCTGGGCCGTAAAATCGGTATGACCCAGATACACGACGAGAACGGCATGTGTCTGCCGGTCACCGCCATCGACGCCGGCCCCTGCCGGGTCATCCAGGTCAAGACGCCTGAGAACGATGGTTACTCCGCGATTCAAATCGGCTTCGATGAAAAGCCGGCGCGCGCCACCCCCGACGCCCTCGTCAAGAAGGCGCAAGGGACGCGGGGTCGCTACGACCTCGTCCACGGTCGCACCACCGCGCCGATGCGCGGCCACTTCTTCAAGGCGGGCGAAGGCGCGCCGATGCGCTTCGTGCGCGAAATCCGTCTCACCGAGGCGGACGCCAGTGGCTACGAGCCCGGCGCCGAGATCAAGGTGCAGGACGTCTTCGAACTGAACAAGTTCGTCGATGTGGTCGGCACCTCGAAGGGCCGCGGCTTCACCGGCGTGATCAAGCGCCACGGATTCGCGAAATTCATCTCGACGCACGGTACCCACGAGTGGACGCGTCACGGTGGTTCGATCGGTTGCTGCAAGCCGATGCGAGTGACCCGTGGTCGCCGCATGCCCGGCCAACACGGCAACGCGCGCATCACCGTCCAGAACCTCAAGGTTGCCGGCATCCTCGAGGGCCAGAACGTGCTGCTCGTACGCGGCGGCATTCCGGGCCCCAACGGCGGCTACGTCATCATTCGCAAGGCGATCAAGAAATAGCCCACGAATTACCTGACTGCCCGATTGGCCGTGGGCCTTAGCATGTGAAACGGCTGAGGCTCACGGCTGAACATTCATGGCACGCGTCTGGATCATTTCGTTTTGCGTCGTCGCGATCGTCGTCGCGTCGATCCTCTTCTTCACGGACACCTGGTCCGACTCCACGAAGAAGAAGGAGCCCGACAAGGGCGCCATCGTCCCTGCGTCGCAGCGTCTCCGCGCGGGCGACGTGCTCACCTATCTGCGCGTCTTCCCGCAGGTGGACAGCATCATGTTCGAAGCGATGAGGGCC
This sequence comes from uncultured bacterium, assembly GCA_965369495.1. GTDB lineage: Bacteria > Planctomycetota > PLA2 > PLA2 > PLA2 > JBCDBY01. Next base: position 8,148 of record CBDURV010000027.1, on the reverse strand, counting down.
GGCGACACCGGCGGCGTGGACACACGCTCACGCATCCGCACCGTGCTCCAGAACCACAAGCTGACCGAGCAGGAGTGGAACGCACTGCGCAAGCGCGTCTGGAGGGTCGTCCACACACTGCGCGCCGAAGCCAACTTGCCCGCGCGCCGTGCCGAAATCGATCGACGCATCGCCCAAAAGGAACTGGTCAAATCACGCGCCGGGGCAGATGACGAGGCGCTCAAGAAGCAACTCGACTTGGATCTCGAAGAGCTCATGGTTCAGCGCGGCAGCCCCGGCATCAACCTGCACGACGCAGACCGCGAGCAGGCTGGCAATCACTGGGAACAGCTCAATCCGCTGGTTCCCCAGGTCGGAGCGCCGCAGGTGGGAGCTCCGAGAAGGCGCTGATCACGCGCGCCGGCAACAGGTTGCGCATACAGTCGCGCGTGGGCGGCCGCAATTCGCACTCGCGCTCGATACACGGCGCGCACGCAAGCCCCTCCCACGCCGTCAGCGCGATCGAACCGCTCCTGGGTCCGGTCCGCGCGGGATCCTGCGATCCGGAAAGACACACCACTGGCAGTCCAACCGCCGCGGCCACATGAGCCGGCCCCGAATCGGTCGTGATGAGTGCGCTGCCCGGATGGCGCGCCATCGTTTCGAACTGCGCGAGCAAGCCGCGCAAGTCGTCGCTGCCGACGAGATCGAACACGCCCGGCCCATGCAGTTGCCGAGCCACGTCTGCAACATCGGCCGTGCCGTTCAAGACGACGGGAACGCCGCGCGCGCGCAGCAGCGGCATCAGGGCGACCCAGTGTTCGGTGAACCAGGAGCGCGCGTCCTCGGGATTCGAAAGCCCAATGGAAATCAGGGGTGCATCAGGATTCGCGCCATGATCGCGACAGCGCTGTCGCCAATCGGCGCGTTCCTCGTCGGTCGCATGGAGGCCCCATTCGTCGGGGCCCGCGTCACGTTCTTGGCCTACTTCGAGCGGAACACCCGCGGCGAATGCGCGATCCACGCCGTGCGGCCCGCGCGGATGCGGCCCATGCCGGTTGTTGAAGAACCAGTTGGGCCGCTCCTTGCAGTCGCGCAGCGCGAGTCCGCAGCGAATACGAGCCCCACTCAGGCGCGCGACGATGCCGCTCTTGAAATTGCCCTGCGGATCGACGGTCGCGTCGAATCGGCAGGCGAGAATGCGGCGCCGAAACTCTTTCCAACCAGCCCAATCGGCGCGGCGCGGAAAGATCAACACCTCATCGATGGCGGGGTGGCCTTCGAGCAGCGGCGCTGCCTGCTCCTGCACGACCCAGGTGATGCGCGCCTCCGGGTAACGGCGACGGAGCGCCATCGCAAGCGGCATCGCGTGGATCACGTCGCCGATCGCGCTCAAGCGAATAATGCCGAGCCGCCTAACGCGCATTATTCATGAGCCCCGTGCGCATTGGACGAAAGTACACGTGGTTCATCAGCAGACGACGGCAACGGCCGGCTTCGCGGTTCAGGCATCAAGTTCCGGGCGAGGACGCAGCGTCGAGATCAAGGACCGAGGAGGAAGTTGTGTTCAATGCCCCACTGCGACGACGAGAGACATCGCTACGGCGCCGAAGGTGCCGTGCCAGCAACACGAGATCGGCGCTGCGGACCGGCCAGAACCGCGGGGCTCGTGGGTAATGCGGGTTTATCACGTGGGAATCTTACGGCTTCCTTGCTACCAACGACGCGATTGCCCGCGTGCCCTCGACACCCTCCAACCAGTGCAGAATTTCGTAGCCTTCGAACATGGAGCGCAACTCGCCGAGTTCGAGCAGATACTCGCTCCGACGCGGCCCGCGATCTCCGGGCATCGATAGCTGTTCCACCGTGTAGGTCTCGAACAGCACGAGCCCGCCCGGCTTGAGCGCGTCCTGCATGGGCGCGATGAGACTGCGTTGGAGGTAGTAGAAGTTGATGGCCACGTCGTAGCTGGCCTGTTTCAGCGATACTCGCTCGAGATCGGCATGTATGGTCCGGATTGTCACGCCGCGCGCGACCGCCAGCGCGCGCGCCTTTTTGAGGCCGACCTCGGACAGATCGAACGCGTACACGTCGAGTCCCGCCTGCGCCAGGAACACGGCGTTGCGGCCGGCCCCCGCGGCGATATCCAAGGCGCGTCCCGACGCAGGCAACAATGCCGCGTACTCGCGCAGCAGCGGGGCGGGCTCGGAGTCATCCCCGCGCGCGGCGTGTTTTTCGTCCCAGTCCATGGCAATGCGATCCAGCGTAGAGGGGCATGCACGGCGGGGCAAGCGGGCGAGAATTGCCTCTGGGAAGCGCGCCGAAACCAAGACGGGCAGAAGCGTGTTCCACTCGTGGCCCCTGAGAGGACGAAGATGCCCAAACTCCCGACGACCACTGCCTTCATCGCACTCCTGATTCTGTCGCTCCCCGCCCGCGCGGACGACATGGCGATGCAGACGGGCGACACGCTCGAACCGCTGCTCGCCAAGGAGTGGACCCCCGCCGCCGCCGCGCACCTGCTGCGGCGCGCCGGTTTTGGCGGTTCGGTCGCGGACGCGCAGCGACTGCACGCCATGGGACTCGATGCCGCCGTGGACTCGCTGCTCGACTGGGAGGGCAAGCCCGATCCCGACGTGCCGGCGCCGCGTATCTTCCAGACCACGCGGCCGGGGCGCGAGCAGTACATGGCGGCGGGATCCGAGGATGCGCGCCGCAAGCTTCGCCAGGATTGGCGTCGCAAGGACTTCATGCAGTTCGCCGTCATTCGCGAATGGTGGATCCAGATGATGCTGCGCACATGCCATCCGTTGCGGGAACGCATGACGCTGCTCTGGCACGGCCACTTCACCAGCAGCATGCGGGACGTCCGCAACAGCTATCACATGTATCTGCAGAACACGCTGCTGCGCCGCCACGCCGCCGGCAACTTCCGCGACCTGCTGCATGCGATCAGCAAGGACCCGGCGATGCTCGAATACCTCGACAACCGCCAGAACCGCAAGGGCCACCCGAACGAGAACTATGCGCGCGAGGTGATGGAACTATTCACGCTGGGTACCGGCAAACTGGGTACTGGCAAACTGGGTACTGGCAACTACAGCGAGCAGGACATCAAGGAAGCCGCCCGCGCGCTGACCGGCTGGACGTTTGGCGGCAACCGCTTCGTCTTCAACAAGGCGCAGCACGACGACGGCTCCAAGACGATCATGGGCCGCACCGCCAACTTCGACGGCGATCAGTTCCTCGACCTGGTGCTTGAGCAAAAGGCCGCGCCGCGCTACCTGGCCGCGAAGATCTTCCGCTACTTCGCGCACGCCTATCCCAACGAAGCCGTAACGAACGGACTCGCGCAGACGCTGGTCCGCCACGACTGGGAACTCAAGCCGATGCTGCGCACGCTCTTCCGCTCCCGCGCCTTCTATGGCCCCTACGCGCGCGGCACCCAAATCAAATCGCCGGTCGTGCTGCTCGTCGGATTGGGTCGTTCACTCGACCTCGATCCTGAACTGCTTGTCGGCGGCAGCGCGCTGGCCGCGCAACTCGGCCAGGAACTGATGGCGCCCCCCAACGTGAAGGGCTGGCCGGGAGGCCGCGACTGGATCACAACATCGATCCTGCTGGAGCGCTACAACCTGTGCGGCACGCTCGTCGGCGCACAGCAGGACAAGGCACGCGGTATGAGTCGCCAGGGACGCGGCCAGGTCTATCGACTGCGGCGCATGATGGAAAAGAACCTCGAACCGGCCGACGACGAAGCCGAGTCGATGGAGATGACTCCTCCGACACGCCAACGCGGCCGCGGTCGCCCGGCACCGACCTACGACGTGCTGGCAACCGTACGCGATCGCGAACTCGAGACGCCCAAGGCGATTCTCGACCACTTCTGCACGACGCTCTTCGCCAACGAGGTGAACGCGGATCTGCGCGCCACCCTCGCTGACTATCTCGTGCGCGACGGCGGCTATCCGCAGAACGCGCGCGCGCAGCGGGAACGCCTGCACGGGCTTCTGCGCCTCATCGTTTCGACCCCCGAATTCCAGCTCAACTAAGAGAAACAACATGAGCCAAAACACCAATCGCCGCACCTTCCTCGGCCAGGGCCTCGCGGGCATTAGCCTCGCCGCGACCGCACCGAGTTTTCTCGCGCTTTCCAGCCGCGCCCTCGCCGCCGAACCCGCCCAGGACGATCGAATTCTCGTCGTGCTGCAGCTCTCGGGCGGCAACGACGGCATCAGCACCGTCGTCCCGCACGGCGACGACGCGTACTACAAGAACCGCCGCGCCACGGCGCTCGCCAAGAAGGACGTCCTGCGCATCGACGAGTACGCGGGCTTCAACCCGTCGCTCAACCGTCTGCACGGAATCTATGGCGAGGGCGAACTCGCGATCATCCAGGGTGCCTCCTACCCCAACCCTAACCGCTCCCACTTCAAGGCGATGGACATCTGGCACACCGCCGATGCGCGTGGACGCGGCGTGGATACCGGCTGGGTCGGGCGCGCGGTGGATGCCTGCTGCCCCGACGTCGAGGATCCCAACCTCGTCATCAACATCGGCAAGACGCTGCCCTACGCGGTCGAGGCGAAGCAGCACAAGGCGGTTTCGTTCACCGATCCCAGCCAGTACCGCTGGGCGGGGCGCGCAAGCGACAAACAGGGTTTCGAAAAGCTCAATCGCCCCGTCACCGCCGCCGACCAGATCCAGTGGCTGCACCGCGTCGCGGTCGATGCGCAATCGAGTTCCGACGAGATCCGCAAGGCGGCGCGCGACTACAAGCCCAAGGCGGAGTATCCGCGCAGCAACGCGCGCACGCAGTTGGCCGGCGACCTGCGCACCGTGGCGGCCCTCATTCGCGCCGATCTCGCCACGCGCGTCTACTACGTCAGCTTCGGCGGGTTCGATACGCACAACAACCAAAACAACCGCCACACGCAACTCATGGACACGCTCGACGCATCGCTGGGCGCGTTCTGGGCCGACATCAAGGCGCAGGGACTGGCCGACCGCGTCTGCGTCATGGTGTTCAGCGAGTTCGGCCGTCGCGTGACCGAGAACGGATCGGCGGGCACCGACCACGGCGTGGCAGGACCGATGTTCCTGTTGGGCACCGGCGTCAAGGGCGGCCTGCACGCCAAGCACCCCAGCCTCACCGACCTCGACAAGGGCGACCTGAAGATGAGCTGCGATTTCCGGTCGGTCTATCAGGCGGTGCTGGGCGACTGGCTCAGAATGGAACCGGCAAAGATTCTGGGCATGCAGTTCGACAAGCTGCCCTTATTCTGATCGCCGGTGTCACCGGATTTTCGAATTTGGCTGGCGCCACCCGGCATGGAGTTCGCGTAGCTTGAGGTGGTGCGTTGGGCTCTGTGCTTTTTTTGTGCGATCACCGCGGTGTTCCCCGGAATCGCGTGTAGCGAATCGGAAACCCCCGTTACCCTCGACGGCAAGGACGTCAGCCAATGGCGCGCCATGCTCGACGACCCGGAGACGACGGATCCGTCCGTGCGCCGCCTCGCCGATGCGGGTGAGGCGAGCTTTCCAATCCTCATCGCGCTGCTGGAAGAACCGCGCGGCGTAGCGCCTCTGGTCAGCGCGCAACTGCTGGGCGATCTGCTTCAGGGCGCGCCCACAGATCGTGCGGCCCCGGCCGTCGCCGCGCTCACGCAGGCAATCGACGCGCGCCACTCCATCGTGCGCGCGCCGGCCGCCATGGCGTTGGGACGCATCGGCGTTGCGGCGTCTTCGGCGCTGCCAAAACTGCTGCGTCTCTGCGACGAGGAAGAACCGCCCCAGGTCCGCATGGCGGGGGCATTCGGCATCTGGGGCGCCACCGGCGACTTGGCGCACGTGATGCCGACGCTGCTCGATTGCCTGAAGGCGGAAGATCCGGCCGGACGCCTCGCCGCCACCCAACTCGCCTCGATGATCGGCAAGCCCGCGGTCGCTCCGCTGATCATCGCCCTCGACAGCGGCGATCCCATGCTCCGCGGCGGCGCCGCACTGGCGCTGGCATCGATCGGTGAAGAGGCCGCCTCCGCGCGCCGCAAGCTCTACGAACTGCTCAAGGACAAGGACGACCACGTACGCGACTCCGCCCAAATCGCGCTCGACTCGATGCGATAGTGCTCGCTGCGCTTCGCGCGTGGTGAGTTATGGGTTGTGGGTTTTGCGCCGCAACCATGCCATCCGCCTGCGATCGATTGCCGAGGGGCGTCGGGAGTTCAACCGCGCCGCCCGAGGCCCCATGGCAGCGCACGCGCGTCACCGGTTGCCGTACTTCTCCTTGTAGAACGCCACCGCTTCGCGAATCACACGCTGCGCGGCCGCCACGCCTTCCATCTCCTCGACATCGACTGCCTTGTTCTCGAGTCGTTTGTAGTCGAGCATGAACTGGCGAATCTCGAGTTGGCGGTGCGGTCCGAGATCGCGGATGTCCTGCACGTGCGTGTACTCGGGGTCGTCGATCGGGACGGCAATGATCTTGTCGTCCTTGCCCATGTCGTCGCTCATCGACATGACGCCGATCGGCCGCGCCGTGACGATGCACATGGGAATGATCGCCGCCTGGCAGATGACGAGCACATCGAGCGGGTCGCGGTCGTCACAATAGGTCTGCGGGAGAAATCCGTAGTTGGCCGGGTAGTGCACCGACGAGTAGAGCACGCGGTCGAGCTTGAGCATGCCCGTCTCCTTGTCGAGCTCGTACTTGTTCTTGGATCCGCGCGGGATCTCGATGATGCAACGGAAGACGCGGACCGGGTCCTCGCCGAGGGAGACGTCATGCCAAGCGTTCATCGCGCCGTATTATCCACACTATCCTCGACCACATTGGCCCAGAGCGCTGTGGGTTCTTGCGCTTCAAGATCGGCCTGGGCCGGCTCGCCGAGTTCGGGAAAGAAGTCGAGCCCCGAGAGCGATTCGAGCCGGTCGATCGAAACGAGAAAGGCCGCCGCATCGGCATCCGCGGCCAACGGCGCGTGCGGCACCAAAAAGGCGAGCACCGCGCGCGATCGCCCGCGCTCGCGCAGCAACACCTTGAAAAAGTGCGTGGGAACGCCGACTTGGCGTTCGCCGATCAGCTTGTAGCGCACCTCCGAGGAGCCTTCCGGCGCGAGGAAGAGCGTGCCGGTGATGACCCAGAGATGGTCCGACGCGCGCGCCCAATTGCGTATCTGGCGTTCGAGCGAGACCCAGAACGTGGCGCGGAAGTCGGCACCGAGTTGCGGCGCCGCGTTGCTCAGCAGGTAGGTGGCGCGACACGCTTTTTCGTCACCGCGGTGGTTGGCGGCGGCGGCGAGACGCCCGCGAACGTAGCCGCTTTCAGCAAAGTCATCCGATCGGGCGCGCACGGCGGCGGGAAGCGCCTCGTCCGGCGCGAAGTGTCGCGGAAAATCGGGCAGTTCGCCGTCAACGACATCCGGAGAGAGGCGCTCCGCCACCCAACGCGGTACGCGTCGCGGGGCGTCGTAGGAGAGCACATATCCGGCACGGTAGCGCAGCGTGTCGGTGCCGGGAAAGCCGTATCGCATCACGTCCGCGGCGATGAGCGCTTCATCCCCGAACAGGCCTCCGACCCAGCCCGGATTCTCAGCCCCCGGGGGCGCCGCGCAAGCCGCCAACAGGCAGATAACACCCGTCGGGATTAGTCTCATTTTTAGTCGCATTTAGTCTCATTTCGGGACGCATTGGTCGCATTTGGTATCGCGCACCATCAAAAAAACGCCGCGTCCCCATCAAAATCCCAACGCGTCCTCGTAACCCGTTGTACCGCAACGACTTGCGGCGCCATCTCGACCCGGAATAAATTGCTGTATCTGCTTGCAGCGACGCCGGAATTGGCGATGGTCAATTGCAGGGCCTTGGTTGTGCCCCTCCGTTCTCTCCATACCAGAATAGCCTTGCGGGCTCGGACCAAACTTGTTGCCGGCGTCCTGACACCACCTACCTAGCCCCGACCGGGGCCTCGGTCGCCAGCCTTGCCGTCATTTATCCCCAGGTCCGGGCCCCTTTTTTTTTCCGCGCGAGGCTGGAGAGCAAACCGAACCACAACCAGCACCCACGGTAGAATCCGCGGCTCAACAAGCCGGAGTGGCGGAATTGGCAGACGCGACGGATTCAAAATCCGTTTCCCGCAAGGGAGTGTGGGTTCGAGTCCCTCCTCCGGTA
>CBDURV010000026.1:0-14436 GCA_965369495.1 uncultured bacterium | reverse complement strand
CTAGGCGGCAACCTTGGTCTGCACGAAACTCACGAGGAGCTGAACGGTGAAGAGCTCGGGCACGGCGGTGATCTTGGGGTCGGCGCTGAACTTTTCGAGATCCGCATAGGGCAGCTTCTCTTTGAGGTAGGCGAGCCCCTGCTCGGTCACGACCCCGTCCTTCACCAGCGCTTCGTCCTGGAAGATCTTCTGCGGGAAGAGCTCGTCCTTTTGGATGCTGATGCCGAACTCGCGCTCAAGCTGGAAGGTGATGTCCAGATAGTCGATCGACTCCGCTTCGAGGTCCGTGGAGAGGACGCTATCGAGCTGCACCTCGTCCTCGTCGCGGCCCAATGCCGTGGCCACGCACTTCCGGACTTTCGAGATGATTTCCTGCTCTTCCATTGGTCTTCCGCCGCGCGGCAAAGCGCGGTTCACTCGTTGGGGTCGTACTCCTTGAGAGCAAATCGCAGACGACCGACCCCGGCCTCGTCCACGCTAGCTTTTCCTTTGAACCAGATCGCACCATTCTCCGTCCGGTCGACCTCGGCTTCAAGCCTCAGGACTTCGCCCGGTACCGCGAATCGATTGAACCGCATCCCGGCGACTTCATCCAAGGTCCAGCGGTCATGGCCGCCATCCCGTTGCGCCAGGCAATGGCGGGCCGCCTGCACGAAACCCTCCAGAATCATCGCCCCGGGCACGACGGGCATGCCCGGGAAATGGTCCCGAAAGAACTCCTCGTTGAACGCCAGCGCCTTGTGGGCGACCACGCGTTCCCCGGGCGTGCACTCGAGAATGCGATCGATAAATACGTAGGCCGACATGCGCTTGCCGCGCGCTCTAGTGGTGGATGTTCTTCACGCACCGGAACCCGATCACCTCGGACTTGTCCTTGGGATGGGCCTCGAGCCGGAACGTCACCTCAAGCAGATCCACGGGGTCGTTGTAGCTCCCGCCCCGCACAACCTGGAATTCGGAATCCGTCGCGAATCGCGACGCGGTCCACTCCCACACGCTCCCCGCCATGTCCTTCACGCCAAACGGCGAGACATTACGCAGGCTGCGTCCGACCGCAGCGGGTCCGCCCTCGAGCGGATCCTGCCCGAACGAAGCGTCGGACGCGCCCGGCGGGTCGTTGCCCCACGGGTAGACGAGGCCATCGGTGCCGCGCGCGGCCTTTTCCCACTGCTGCTCGGTGGGCAGATCCTTGCCGGCCCAGCGCGCATACTGGCGCGCGTCGCCGAGCGAGACGCCCACAACCGGCTGGGCCGGCTGATTGAAGCGCGGGTCGTTACCGAAACGCGTGGCGCGATAGCCCATTTCCTGCACGAATCGCGCGTACTGCGCGTTCGTAACGGGCGTGCTGTCGATGTAGAAGGAATCGAGGAAGATCTCGCGGCCTTCGGTGCCGTAGACGGCTGTTCCCGCGGGAATGAGCTGCATCCCCTCGACGACTTCGAGATCGGCCACGAACGCCTCGGTCGCCTCGCGGCGAGCGGCGCGCTCCTCGGCCTTGCGGCGCTCTTCTTCGTCGGCCGCCGACTCCAGCGTCGCCGTGGCGGCGCTGGAATCCTCCTGCGCCGCGGGCTTCGCTTTTGCGGCGGGCGCCTTCGCCGTTTCGACGACAGCGACGGGCTCCTCGACCGTTTGGGCGGGTTTCCGCTTCTCGGCCGCCTTCTCCGGCACCGTGATGGACTCCTCGAGGGTTTCCTCTAGGACTCCCACTCCGGACTCCTCCGCAACCGGTTCCGCAACCGGCTTCTCGACGACGGGCGCTTCGGCTTCCACGACCGCAGTCGCGTCGGCAGATTCGGTCTCGGTCGCCTCCGGCGCGTCTTCCGCCTGTTCCGGCTCCGCTTCCGCGACCGCTTCCTCTTCGTCATCGCCGAAGAAGGAGTTGATGTCCTCAAGACGATCCTCGACCGCAGCCCAGTCGTTCTCGCCGGTGACCCTCTTGTAGAAGTTGAAGATCTTCCTGGCTCGCTCGAAGTAGGCGGACTGCTCTTCCTCGGGCAGCTCGAAAGCGTGCTCGAAGAGCAGAATGCCCAAGTAGACCTGGTCACGACTATTGCGGTTCCCAATCTCCGAATAGAAGCCGTCCAGCGTACGGAGGGCCTCCTGCTCATCGATTGAGTGGTCGTACTTGTCGGATCCGTCGACATGACGGGCCCAGACGAAGTTCTGGATACGCTTGATTTGCTCCTTCACGCGGGTTTCATCGAGGCGAAGCGTCACCGCCCCTCCGGTCCTTTCCGGGTAGTCCATTCCAAATACACGCCGATCCCTAATTCAGGTCGAACAACAGGCGTCACCGCACGGAACCCGGCTCTCGGTCCGTATCCGACGAGGCGACGCCGAACTAGGCAGAAGGGTCACCCCTTCGTGCTCACAAGCGGGGGATTATAGGTGCGGCACAAGTCCCGCGCCAGCGACGGAATCGCATCGGTCTTGGAACCGGTTCGTTACGGTCGCTGGCGCCTGCGTGACGCGGGACCTAGAATCTGCAATTCCTTCATATCAACCGTATCCGACGGAGGCCCCCTTGGACCAGCTTCTCTCTCCCAGCAACATCGAGTGGCGTGATCGCGCTCGCGAGGTCGCGCGCAACGTAATCCTGCCCAACGCATGGAAATACGACCGCCTCCAGGAGTACCCCTGGGAGATCAAGAACGCGATGGCCGACGCGGGGCTGATGAGCGTCTGGATTCCCAAGGAATACGGGGGCGCCGGCGGCGGTGTCCTCGACCTCTGCCTCGTGGTCGAGGAACTTTCCCGCTGCTGCGGTGGTACGGGCGTGCTTTTCGCCGTCAACGCATTGGGCTCTTTCCCGATCCTCATCTGCGGCACCGACGAGCAGAAGCAGCGCCACCTGCCGGGCATCGCCAAGGGCGAAAAGCTCATCGCGTTCGCACTCTCGGAAATCAACGCCGGCTCCGATGCGGGCGGCATCGCGTGCAAGGCGGAAGCGGATGGCGAGGGCTGGGTGCTTAACGGCTCCAAGAAGTGGAACACCAACGGCCCCGCCGCGGATCTCAACACCGTGTTCGCCGTCACCGACCCCGACAGCAAGAGCCGCCGACTCAGCGCCTTCCTGCTCGAAAAGGAGATGGACGGCTACGAGGTCGGTTACATCGAGGACAAGATGGGAATTCGCTGCGTCCCGGTCGGCGAACTCGACCTGACCAACGTGCGCGTCACCAACGACGCGCTCCTCGGCGGCAAGCCGGGGCTCGGCTTCAAGCACGCGATGATGACGCTCGACCGCGCCCGCCCCGGTGTCGCGGCGCAGGCGCTGGGCCTGGCGCAGGGCGCCCTCGACTTCGCCACCGCGTATGCCACCAAGCGCGTCCAATTTGGCAAGCCGATTTCGTCATTCCAAATGGTTCAGCAAATGCTCGCCGACATGGCCATCAAGGTCGAGGCGGCCCGCGCGCTCATCTACACGGCCGCCCGCGCGGTCGATGCCGGCGCGCCGAACCTGACGAAGATGGCCGCCATGTGCAAGACCTACGCGACCGACGTCGCCATGGAAGTGACCACGAGCGCCGTGCAGATCTTCGGCGGCAACGGATACATGCGGAACTACCCGGTCGAAAAGTACATGCGCGACGCCAAGATCACGCAGATCTACGAAGGCACCAACCAGATCCAACGACTGGTCATTGCGCGGAACATCATCAAGGAGGCCTCGGAGCTCTCCTTCCTCGAAGGCTACATGCCGATTCCGGAGGAGCTCCGCTAGTGCGCCGGATCGGATTGAGCGGAACGGGCGCGTTGGGCCTGATTCTTGTCGTTCTCGGCGGTTGCCAAAGTGCATCCCCCGATAGCGGGGGGATTCTATCCACCGAGATCTTCGAGGATATCCCGTCGCCGCGCTCCGCCCGCGTCCAGACCGATAGCGCGCTCTCGTTCTCCTACGCAAGCGACTCGTTCCGCTGCGCGAAGTACGTCTACCGCTTCGATGGCGAAGTCGACGAAGTGGTCGACTTCTTCCACGAGGTCATGGGTGGACCGCCCTACAGCTGGGCGCTCAAGTCGGAGGACGAACTGCCCCGGGGGCATGCGCGACTCAACTTCCGCAAGGGAGAGGAGTACTGCACCGTCGACGTCCAGTCGAACAACGCGCGCGCGAAGAAGGACGACCTGGTTCTCATCACAATCCTCGTTAATTACGAGTAGGAAAACTATTATGACCGACAAGCCCCAACACGGCGCCGACGCGCCGCGCGAGTCCGCCAATGACCGCGTCGAATCGATGGTGGCCGCGTTCAACGAACGACGCGGCTATTACATCGGCCTCACCCTCGCCGCCGTCGCGGTGGTCGTAGCGACGCTGGTTTTCGTCAACCGCGACGAAACGGCCAAGGACAATTTTTCTCCGGTGTGGGATGCCTACACCGGCGTGCGTACGAACGTGCGCGCGGACCGCTCGTCCGCCGAGGATCTGGCGCGTCTCGATGCCGCACTGGACAAGGTCCGCGGCACCGACGCAGAAGCGTCGGCGCTGTGGCTCTCCGCCATCGCCCACTACGGCGCCGCGTTCACGCGCGACAAGCCCAGCTTCGACGAGAAGCGTCCGCACCTCGAGCAGGCGGAGGCGCGACTCAAGGAGCTGGAGGACCAACGCTTCGATCACTTCCTGCCGGCCATCGCGCGCTGGTACACCAGCAGCGGAGCGCCCCCCGTCAAGCAGCTGCTGAATCGAGTCGATGACGACCTTTCGTGGGCAAAGGAGAACGGCTACGAACGTCCGATGCCCGACAAGGCCCCCACCGCCGTGCTGCGCACCGATCTTGGCGACATCTATCTGCGCTTCTACGCGGCACTCGCCCCGAAGCACGTCGAGAACTTCCTCGGCCTCGCCAAGAAGGGTGCGTACAACGGCACCGCGTTCCACTTCGTCAGGGGCGGCATCGAGCCGACCGGAGTGGCGGGCGGCGACCCGCTCAGCTACTTCTACAACGACCCGCTCAACAAGGATCAGATCCTTCGCTGGGGCACCGGAACCACCGGCTACGGAATCCCCCCCGCCGAGTCCCGATTCCGCCTCGTACATGAGCGCGCGATCGTGACCGCACAGCGCCGGCGACAGGCGGATTGGGACAATGGATCTCAATTCCAGATCCTGCTCGCGGCCGATCCGAGCCTCGACCGGGACTACAGCCCGTTCGCCTACGTTGTCGAGGGCATGGATGTCGTCGAGAAGTTCACGAAGCGCCGGCGCGCATCCGAGCACGGCCCCTACAAGGACGATCCGCGCTTCGGCGGGCCCGACAAGGACGGCCTCCTGGTGGAGCCGGTCTGGATTCGGAAGGTCATCGTCTACGGCGAGGACGGCAGGGCGTTTGAGCACGGATTCCCGCTGCGGGACGGCGAAAAGAGCCTCGACGGCCTCAAGAGCACGCCCGTCAAGGCGCTCTCGGAGACGGATCTGCGCGTTGGGCGCACGCTGCACGACCCCAAGAAGCTCGCCAAGTTCCGTGCGGGCATCGATATTCCCTTCCCTGACGACATGGCGACCCTGGCCGACGCGAGCCCTGAGGGCGAGCGCCGCGTTCTGGGCGACATCGACGTGGAAGGCAGCAAGCCGCGCGACAAGAAGGAAGACGAGAAAGAAGGCGAGAGCGACGGCGGCGCAAAGGAAGAAGAGGAAAAGCCCGGCAAGTAGCGCCTCTCCATCCCGCCATACAAAACGGCGGAAGCCTCTGCAGCGCAGGGACTTCCGCCGTTTTTTCGTGGGCGCTTTCGAGCTACTCGGGGACCGAGAAGCCGCGCGAGTCTGCCGGGGACCTACCGCGCAGACGGTCGAGCAGGCCCTCGAAGTCGTCGGCCGAGAAGTACTCGATGACCACCTTGCCGCGCCCATGGCGATCCTGAATAGAGACCTTGGTGCCGAGCAGGGCGCGCAGCTCATCCTCGAGCGCCCGCACTTGAGGCGTTTTACGCGGCTGCGAACGCCGCTTGGGTGCGTCTCCCCCACTTTCGCGGCCACGCCTCGCCAACTCTTCGACCGCGCGGACCGAAAGCCCCTCGCGCACAACGCGTTCGCACAGATCGAGCTGAGCAACGTCGTCCTTGAGTGAAAGGAGTGCGCGCGCGTGCCCCATGCCCATGGCCCCGCTACGAACCAGGTCCTGCACCTCCTCGGGAAGATCGAGCAGTCGAATCAGATTCGCGACCGACGAGCGGTCGAGCCCCAGTCGCTTCGCGATCTCCTCCTGCGTCGCACTCAGGTGCGTGGAGAGCTTCCGATAGGCGCGCGCCTTATCGATGGGGTTCAGATCCTGCCGCTGAACGTTCTCGACGAGGCTCAGAACCAGCACCTGCTCGTCGTCATAGTTGCGGACGATGGCCGGCACCTGGGAGAGACCCGCCATACGCGCGGCGCGCGCGCGCCGTTCTCCAGCCACGATTTCGTAGCCGGCGCCGTTCGAGCGCACGATAATCGGCTGCAGGACGCCGCTCTCCTGGATTGAGCGCGCAAGCTCCTCCAGTCGCGTCTCATCGAACTCCTGCCGGGGCTGGTGCGGACCGGCGCGAACCTGCCCTAGGGGCAGCATGCGGACTTCCTCGCCCGTTTCCGCGGGAATCCCTCCCAGCAGTGAGTCGAGTCCGCGTCCAAGTTTTCTTTCCGCCATGACCTGCCTCCTCGCCGACCCACCTGATCTACTACGTGTGGGGGCTGTTCGGCCGTAATACTACTACAACAGGCGTAGCCCACCTGAATTCGACTCAATGTTCCACGTGGAACACTCCGGATTGGTATCTTTCAGCTCGCCCGCAGATGATCCGCCGGCGAATCCAACCCAAACCTGATGACACTGGCCTTGGCAACGCTCACATTTCGCGAATGCTCGCGCCGGAGCCTGCCGTACGTGGTCGGGCTGACGCTCATCTTCATCGTACTGGCGTCGCGACTGTTCTTGGCGTTCACTTTCGGTCACGAACGCGAAGAGTCGCTCAATCTCGCCATCTCTGGCGTATTTTTGGCGGGATTTCTCGTGGCGGCGTTTCAGGGAACTGCGCTTATCAGGCGGGATTTGGAGCGCGGAACGCTCGCGCTGCTCATGACGAAGCCAATCGGGCTCGCGCAGTACCTGTCGGGACGCTTGGCTGGCCTTTTCGGCGCCAGCTGCCTATCCGGAGCAATCGTGGCCCTTGGAGCCGCGTTTTCCTTGGTCTTGATCGAGGGCCGCCGCGCCACGGATCTCGGGTGGATTGAGGTGTTCGCCGCGAGCGCGCGGGCACTCCCCCCCGTGCTCGTGCTCTGCTCCGCCGCGCTGGCAGTCTCGGCGCTCGCCTCGCGCGCGCTGGCGCCGGTTGCCCTGCTCGCCATCTTTCTTGCAGGCAGCCTCGCCGGCCCCACGCGCGCAGGATCGCTGCTGCCGGACTTCGCACTCTTCTCGCTCGATGCCAATGCAAGTGCGCCTGGAACTCTTGCACTGCTCTACGCGCTTGTTTTTTCCTCCCTGTTCCTTGTTCTCGCCTATATATTCCTCGCTCTCCGGGCCCTGCGCCCAGGCTAGGAACCAAGCGTCGTGCGCTACTGCATATTTGGCGACATCCACGGGAACCTCCACGCGTTGGAGGCGGTCCTTGAGGATTGTCGCAACAAGCACATCGACGCCTATCTGTGCACCGGGGACCTGGTCGGCTACGGCGCCTATCCGTCGGAGTGCATCGAGCTGGTGCGCGACGTCTCGCAAGATGTTGTCGCGGGCAACCACGACTTCGCCGTCGCTGGCAAACTCGCGCTCGACTTCTTCAACAGCTACGCCAAGTCCGCCGTGATGTGGACGCGCGAGCAGCTATCGGAAGACGAACTCGACTATCTGCGCCATCTCACGCTGACGGCCGTGGTAGACGAAGACACGACGGTTTCACACGCGACGATCTACGACGCACACGCGTTCGACTACATCCAAACGCAGTACGACGCGCACCTCAGCCTGCAGGAGCTTTCGACCACCTGCGGATTCGTGGGGCACTCGCACATCCCGATCGCGTTCTACCTCAAGGACGGCTCGGTGAACTGGACCATGGAGCCGGTGCTTGAGCTGGACGGCTGCGAGAAGGCGCTTGTCAACGTCGGGAGCGTGGGGCAGCCGCGCGATGAGAACCCGGACGCCGCGTATGGCATCTACGACACCGACGCGGGCATCGTGACGATCATTCGCGTCGCCTACGACATCGAGGGCGCGATCGCCGCGATCGAAGAGCACAATCTTCCGCGCATCCTCGGCGAGCGCCTGCGGCTCGGGAAGTAGCCCGTCTCGCCAGTGATCTGCTATAGGAATTCACTGGCGATACTGTCCGCCACGCGCCACCCGCGGTGCGTCAGGCGCAGGCGCGGTTCCAGCTCGACCAGCCCCGCCTGACGCAGCGTGCGCGCGTTCGCACCGAAAAGCGCGTTCGCATCGACACCGTAGCGCCGCCCGACCTCTTCCAGATCCACGCCTTCGGCCATGCGCAGCCCAAACGCCACCGTTTCGCGCGCCGCATCCTCGTCGCCCAGGCGTTCCTGCGTGACGGTCGGATCGCCGCCCTCGCGCACCAGGGCCTCGTAGCGCGCCAAGCGGCGTTCGTTGCCGCTGCGCAGGCCCTCCAGAAACGCGAACGCGCCCGCCCCGAATCCCGCGTAACTTGCGTTGCGCCAATAGTTTACGTTGTGCTGGCAGGCCAGCCCTGGGCGAGCGAAGTTGGAGATCTCATAGCGCTCGTAGCCCGCTTGGCGCAGGCGGCGCTCGGTCCAGCGAAACAAGAAGAGTTCCTCCTCTTCCTCGATGGCCCGCATTTCCCCGCGGCGTCGGCGGCGCGTGAACTCCGTGCCCGGCTCGTAGATCAACGCGTAGCAGCTCAGGTGGCCCGGATCCCACGCGATCGCCTGCTCGAGCGTCTCGATCCACTCTTCCCGCCGCATGCCGGGTATCCCGTAGATGAAGTCCAGATTTACGCGATCGATGCCCCCGTCCCGCACGAAGCCGAGTGCCTGTTCCACGTCGTCGACTTCGTGGACGCGTCCGAGCGTGCGCAGGTGGTGGGGCTGTAGCGCCTGCGCGCCGAGGCTGACGCGATTGACGCCGTGCGCGCGGAGCACCGCGACCTTTTCGGGAGTCAGCGAGCCGGGGTTCGCCTCGACGGTGAATTCTCGCGACGAGTCGGGCTTGAGGCGCGCGACAATGTCGCCGAGATAGCGGTCGAGTTGTTCGGGCTCGACCACGGTGGGTGTGCCACCGCCGATAAAAACCGTCTTGGGATCGCGAGGTACGCCGCGCGCGTCCATCTCGAGTCGCAGCGCGTCGAGGTAGCTGTCCACGTCGCACCCCTCGATGGCGAACGAGTTGAAGTCGCAGTAGGGGCACTTCGTTTCGCAGAACGGAATGTGGACGTAGAGCGAGGCGCGATCGTTCAACGCAGGAGCTCCCGCGCCTGCTGCAACATCGCGATGCGCCCGTGCGGATCGAATGCGAACCCGCGCCACTCCGCTGGCGGACGGCCACCCAGCAGTTTGCGCGCGGCGCTGGCCGCTGCCGCACGCACCTTGTCGCTCGAAGGCCTGCGGCCGGTGCGGCCACCCAGCTCCGCCTGCACGAGCTTGGCCGCCTTCTTCATGCCGAGCGTCTCCGCCAGTGCGAGTGCGGCGCGGCTGTTGTCCGCATGCCGAATCGCCGCGAGCGCGACCAACGGTTCGAGCGCGCGACGGCTCTTCTCGGGCAACGCCTCCAGCATGACCCGCTGCGCATCCATCAGCAACTCGAACAGCGCGTACTCGCGCGCGAGGTAGGCGCGGTACGCGGAAGCATCCAGGTTGCCACGCTCGTCGCTCCAGTCGGTCATGGCGAGCGTGTGCGATGCCGCATCCGCGGCGGTCTGCTCGCCGTCCGACACACGCACGATGTGACCTAACGTGGGGGCGCCGCGTCCCGGTCCGCGCAACGGGACCACCGCGGACGCGCCGCGCCGAAAGAGGAACGCCGTTTCGACATCCCACAAGCCGAGCGTCGCGCGCCGGCAGGTCACCGTGCCGTCGCGATAGAGTTGCGGGGCGGTGAGCAGGAACAGCGTGTCGCGTTCAAGTCGGGAGGGCGCGGGCGCCGCGGTGGACGCCGGCGCGACCGTAACGGCGTGCAGCTCGACGCCCCCCTTCCTGCCGCAAATCCGAAACGTGCCCGTGACCTTCGGCTTCCAGTCGAGCGGCTCGCCGTCGAGGCGCACGCCAAGCACCGACGAGACGACCAACACGCGGTCACCCTTTTTTGGTTGGATCACCAACGGGTCGGTGGTGGGGCGGGTGAGCGGCTCCCGCGCAGCGTGAAACGACAGCTCCAGCGCTCCGCCCTTGTGCCGAAAGCGCAGCTCCAGTCGCTGCAGCCCGTCGTCGGCGATGCCGCGCGACACCAGCCACGCACCCTTGGAGAGTTTGAGCTTGCCGCCTTTCGGCTGCGCGCCCGTGCCGACGTACCAGCATTCCGCGGAGGGCGGCGCCTCGAACGCATCGAACGCGGGCGCGGCCAGGAGCAAGAGCGCGGCGATAGCAGTCACGGCAAATCAGGTTAACCTCAGGCCCCATGCAACGCCTGCCCGCCCTGTTTCTTCTCCTCGCGGCCTGCACCGGCGAGGAGACCTCCGAGCTCACCTACCCGGCCGGAAAGCTCCAGGACTTCATCCTGCGCATCAACCACGGCGCCGTTGTCGTGCGCCACCCGCGCGGCGAAGAGAAGAGGGACGTCTGCCGCCTGGTCCTCAAGGAGTCGGGCGGCGAAAAGGTGCTGGGGGCGGAGGCGCGTTTCAATCCGCAGATAACCGACGAGCGCATTCGACTGAGGCAGCGGCGCAACGAGCCGGGGTTGCGCCTCGACATCGAAGTGGTGGTACCTGAGGGAATCGACATCGACATCGTCGTGCGCGAAGGGGGCATTCGACTCGAAGGCAGCTTCGGCACTGCCAAGGCGACCTGCACCAGTGGCGACATCTACGTGGACGCCGCCAACCTCAAGGGCGGCGCGTTCAAGACGAACGCCGGATCCGTGACGCTCGAACTCGCGAAGCCGAAGATCGAGCGTGACGTTCAATGCGAGTCGATCGATGGCAACGTGTCGCTACGCCTGCCCGCCGGCTACCGCGGCCCGATCCGGTTGCTCAGCGGCACGAGTGAGTTCGACTTCGGCCCCAACCCGCCCGTGGCGTTCCTGCTCGACTCCGACAAACGCAGCGCGCGCGCCTTCGCCGGCACCCCGATGTCCTCCGAAGCGCGCGTCGAAGCGGTAAAGACCAACAAGTGGCCCCCCGGCGTCTGGGGCAAAACCACCAAAGGGAAGATCACCTTCCGCATCGCGGGACAGAAGTAGCGCCCGCCGTCGCGCTGCGCGCTATGGCGGGCAGGCCCGCCCATCTCCCAGGCGATCACCAACGCCAAAGGCCGAGGATGCGGGGTTCAGACCGAGGAACGCCGAGGAAGGCGTGGCCGGAGGTCACGTCGACGAGGCAGAGACGAAGAGCTGGACGTCGCAGACCGGCCGCCGCTAAAACGAAGGAGAGTTGATCACTCGGTGGAGGCGCCGCAGCGCTTCGGCTTCGATCTGCCGCACGCGCTCGCGGGTGAGTCCGATGCGCGCGCCGATCTCCTTGAGCGTCATCGGCTCCTTGGTTTCGGCGTCGAGGCCGAAGCGCAGGCGCAAGATGGTCGACTCGCGCTCGGAAACGCAGGAGAGCAGCTGGTCGATTCGGTTGATGTCGTAGCGACGGAAGAACGCGGTGTCCGGCTGCTCCATCGCCTCGTCAATGATCGTGTCGTTGGCGGCGGGCAACGCGTCGAGGCTCACGGTGCCGGAGCCCGCGCGCTCGGCGCGGATGGCCCGGCGCAGAACGCGCATGTTCTCTTCCGGCAACTCCATCGCCACCGCGAGCTCCTTGACGGTCGGCTCGCGACCGAGATCCTGCTCGAGGCGCTGCTTGCTGTGGCGCATGCGCGTGATCACCTCCACCAGGTAGGAGGGAACGCGGACGGTCTTGACGGTGTTGACCAGCGCGCGCCGCACCGACTGCTTGATCCACCAGGTCGCGTAGGTGGAAAAGCGCGTCTCCTCGGCGGGGTCGAACTTCTCGACCGCGCGCATGAGGCCGACGTTTCCTTCCTCGATGAGATCCATCAGGGAAAGGCCGCGGTTGGAGTAACGCTTGGCGATCGAGACGACCAGACGCAGGTTCGCCTGGATCATGTGTTCGCGCGCTTCGAGGTCGCCGTCGTCCTGGATGCGGTGAGCGAGTTCCCGCTCCTGCTCCGCAGTCAGAAGGTCGATGCGGTTGATCTCCTTCAGATACGAATTGAGCGTGCTGCGACCCTCGATGATGAACTCCTCCCGCTACCCGAAGACGCACCACGCACTGCGCGGGACAAACTCCGGTCGCTCCTAATTTTTCGGCGCGTGGGGGCAGACTCTTGAGGGCCTAACAGAACAGCCTGAAAACCGGCCCGGCAGGCCCTTCTAGGGAGGCCGTCAGGCCCTTCCCAGCAGGCGCCGGTAGGTCGCTTCGTAGGCGGACACCCACTTGGGCTCGTCGAACTCATCGACCGCGCGCTTGCGGGCGGCCTGGCACATGGCCGCGTGGGCATCGGGATCCTTGAGCACGGCAATGATCCGTTCGGCCATCCGCTCCTCGTTGCCCAGCGGCTCGAGGATGCCGCTCACGCCGTCCACGACCACCTCTGGCAGCCCGCCCACGCGGCTGGCGGCGGGGGGCACGCCGCACGCCATCGCCTCCAGCGCGGCGAGGCCGAAGCTCTCACTCTCCGAGGGCAGCAGCAGCATGTCGGCGCAGGGCAGCAGCTTTTCCATTTCGCCGCGCTGGCCAAGCACTTCGACGCGGTCGCGAATGCCGAGTTCCTTCGCCACGTTTTCGGCGCGCACGAGCTCCGGCCCCTCGCCGACGAGCAACAGGCGGGCGGGCAGCGCGCTCGCGACGCGCGCGAAGATGCGAACCACCTCGACCGGACGCTTGACCGGCCGGAAGTTGCTCACGTGCAGCAGCACCTTCTCGCCCTCGCGACACCAGCGCCCCTCCATGTCGCTGCAGCGCGCCGGCTTGTAGAGTTCGGTGTCGATGAAGTTGGGAATCACCTCGATGCGGCCGTCGCACGGCACGATGCGTTTCGTGTCCGCCTTGAGGCTCGCCGAGACCGCGGTAACGCCGTCCGACCTCTCGATGCCGTAGCGCGTGGCGGGCAGATAGCTCGGATCCTGCCCGATGAGCGTGACGTCGGTGCCGTGCAGCGTGGTGAGCACCTTCACCTTGCCCTTCGTCATGTCCCGCGCGAGCACCGCCGAGATGGCGTGCGGCACGGCGTAGTGCGCGTGGATCAACTCCACGCCGTGCGTCTCGACCACCTCGACCATGCACGACGCGAGCGCCAGGTCGTAGGGCGGGTAGCGGAAGAGCGGGTATGCGGACACGCGCACTTCGTGGTAGCTCACGTTCGCATGCGACGCGCCGCCCAGGCGGTGGGGGGGCTCGTAGGAGAGGAAGTGCACCTCGTGCCCGCGCCCGGCGAGCGAGAGGCCGAGCTCTGTGGCGATGACGCCGGAGCCGCCGTAGGTGGGATAGCAGGCGATCGCGATTTTCATTCTATGTCGCGCCGTTCGATGCAGAGATCGCGCACCGGATCGGAAAGCTGCGGCGTTCCGTCCATCGCGAAGGGCTCGGCATAGAGCGCGCCGATGCCCATGCCGTGATAGCGCCACGCCGCCTTGAGGTCATCCTCGAAGTCGGGCGCGGAGATGGGAGTCTTCACCCCCGCTTCGATGCGAGTGAACTGGCTGGCGTAACAGCGAATCGCGGCCAATTTCGCTTCCACGTGTTCGCTGATGTCCACCACGAAGCTGGGCTGGAACCACGGATGCCGCGAGTAGCGGATCAGGCGGCCGATGCGATGCGGCGTGCCCTCCGCCTCGTAGCGCGCCAGGGCGGCCACGAACGCGGCGCGCTGCACGATGCGCGCGCCCGCCGCATGGTCGGGGTGCTGGTCGGCGGCATCCTGCGAAATGACCAGCCGCGGACGCCAGCGGCGCAAAGCCTCGGCCATCAGGCGCACGGCGGCGTCGGTTTCCTGCACGCGCGTGTCCGGCAACGCGAGACACTCGCGACCGCTCGCCCCGAGCAGTTCAGCCGCCGCCTTCGCTTCGCGCGCCCGTGTGTCGCGCGAGCCGCGCGAGCCGCACTCGCCCGCCGTGAGATCGATGAGCGCGAACGTATAGCCGCGCTCGCGCAACTTGACGAGCGTGCCCGCGCAGCCCAATTCGACATCGTCGGGGTGCGCGCCGACCGCCAACACATCAACCATCGTCGTCGTACTCATTACAGCCTCACCAGCCCTCAGAGCCTAACCAGGTAGTGCCCGATCTCGAACGGGTCGAACGACTCGCGCAATTGCCGTGCGAGATCGTTGCCGTGTCGGAG
>CBDURV010000025.1:0-14456 GCA_965369495.1 uncultured bacterium | reverse complement strand
CCGAACGTGGAGGAGGCGCGGTACTACTTCACCGATCCCGCACGTGCGCGCAGCATCGACATGGACGGCGTGCCGGTGGACGAAGCGCTGCTGGGACGCATCGATGTGGAGATCGGCCTCGTGGGCGAGCGCGGGAAGACGGCGACGGGCAAGCTGCTGGCGACGTACGACGACGGCCTCATGGTTCGCTGCTCGGAGTCGGAACTGTTCGGATCCCTCGGCATCGAGAGC
The DNA here is from genome assembly GCA_965369495.1 of uncultured bacterium. Classification (GTDB taxonomy): domain Bacteria; phylum Planctomycetota; class PLA2; order PLA2; family PLA2; genus JBCDBY01. The sequence continues at coordinate 14,225 of CBDURV010000025.1, read as the reverse complement.
CTCGATCCCGGCCAACACCTGTGGGTGCGGTTCCACCAGCCCATGCTGGCGCGCGGGCACGAGTTCGATGTCGAAGCCAGGATCGTGCTGTCCTTCGGCGACGGCGACGAATGCAAGTACCGTCTGCGCTTCACCAGGATCTCGGACCGCGACGTGAAACTCATGCGCGAATTCTCGCGGGCGCAGGACGACATGCGCACGTACGGCAAGCCACTCGAGGGCGTCTAGGCGACCAGCCGTTTCGTTCAGATTTCGCATCACGCGAATTCGGGAATGCATGCGTTCGTCGCAACGACGAGCCTCGGAACCCGGTAGGCTGCGAGGAACGAGAAGGAGGTGACCATGCGCATCGTTGCGCTGTTGCCCTTCGTGCTGTCGTTGGTCGGTTGCGGCGGCGGCGCGGGGGAGAGCTACCCGCAGGACTGGGCGCTCGACGTTTCGCCGCAGGCGATCGAACTTGTGGAGCAGCTGAGCTGGGATTCGCGGGCGTTCTACGAGCTTGTGAGCACCCACGCGGAGACGATCTCGAACGGCTCCGGGCTCAGTTTCGATCTAGACGGTGGCGCGGGCGATCTCGACGGCGGCGCGGGCGTGGTCGATATCAACGGAGTGCAAGGCGGCGCACACGGCGTGCTCGGCTCCGCGATCCAGGGCACCGCGCGCGCCGACGTGAACATGGTGCAGATCTTCAACCACCTGTTCGGCCACGCGCCCGGCCGCGTCGCACTCACCACGTACTCGATGGACGAGGCCGCGCGCATGGTCGCCGTCATCGTCGTGCACGAGGTCGGCCACGCCATGTCCCTGCCCCACAACGCGAATTCCAGCGTGATGCGCGAGCACGTCGTCCTCGAAGCTTTCGTCCGCCACGCATTCACGCTGGACGAGGTCGAGCAGCTATTGCGAATTCGGTTTGGCGGCTGAGAGGTTGTGAATCCGCCGCGCGCCGTTACTTGATCGAAACGACGCCGGTCTTGTTGAAGCCCCACGTCTCCCCGCGCGCGAGGAAGTAGTAGGCGAGGTGGCGCCCAGGTCCGGCGGAACTGCCACCCGGCTGTCCGTTCAGGCCGGACGGGTCCACCATGCCCAGCCCCACGGCGTAGCCCCAGTACCCAAGTGTCACCCCGCCGTCGTCGTGGAAGACGAGGCCGTGCTCGAGCGCCTGCGTGTGGCGGTAGCGCTTGTCGAATCCTTCGCGGATGTCGAATCCACCGCGCGTGCGCTTGGCCGTGACCAGCGACTTCTTCTTCGGGTAGCGGCCAATGGCATCGCCCACCTTGCTCAAGCGGCCGCCAGAGCCGCCCTTTGAGCCCCTCCCGCCGGCAGACGAGACGCTGCCTCCGCGCTTGTTACTCGCCAGGATCTTGTCGCAGGCAGTGCGCACCTCATTCGAAGTATCCGCAAGGCGCGCCTCCACCAGCGCGCGGAAGACCTGCCTCAGGTTGTAGTCGGCGTCTTTCGGGTAGAGCGGGAAGAGCTTCTCGATCGCGGCCGCGCCGGCGGCGGCGTCCCGCGAACGCGCGGCAATCTCGACACCGGTGTGCATCGCGAGAACCGCCCAGCCCTCGTCGCAAAAGACCTGGTGCGCCTTGCTGAGCGCGAACAGGGCCTTGTCCGCGTCGGTGTCCGTCATGCCGTCGGCGTAGTACTTCATCGCCTTGGCGCACTTGCCCACACCCTTGCCCTTGACGTGCTTGGCGATCACCTGCGCCGCATCGCCCACGAACTTCTTCTCCCCGGTGCGGGTCGCGTCGAGCAGCAGATTGCGCGCGATAATGTGCGCGGAAACGAAGGCGCGGCTGCGACCCGCATCCAACGTCATCATCAGCTCGTGCAGCGCGGCGGCACTGTTCGCGCGCGTCTTCCGCACGATCTTCTGGATCTCCACCAAGTCGCCGCGCTTTTGTGCCTGCGCGAGTTCGTCCCCGGCGTGCACGGACGTCGCCGAAGCCAACAAAACACCCAACAAGATTCTGCTCATTTCGTCTCCCGTCTGCAGTCGCACCAACTTACCCGCACGGCGCAGCGTGGCGCCGACAATTGCGAGTAGACTGTTGACGCGCGCGGGTTGGTGCGAAACACGGGATTGGGTCGCATCGTTCAGGATCGAAATCGCGGGAGAGGAATTGTGCGTATTGCCCTATTGACCATCCTGCTCTGCCTCGTCGGCTGCGGCGCCGATGGCGGGCCGAGTTATCCGAGCGACTGGACCCTCGACGTTTCGACTTCGGCGAGCGCGCTCGTCGCGGATGCCGGCTGGGATCCCGTGACGTTTTTCGAACAGGTCTGCCTGCACGCCGAGGAGATTGCCGGCGGATCGGGGCTCAGCTTCGATCTCGACGGCGCAGGCGGTGCCATCGGCATACACGGAACGCGCGCGGGCAATAGCGGCCGATTCGGCTTCGCCTCGAATGGCTCCGGGCGCGCCGACGTGAACCAGGGCGAGATCTTCGACCACCTCTTCGGCCCCGCGCCCGAGCGCGTCGGCCAGGACTTCTTCACGATGGACGAGGCCGCGTATCTGGTGGCCGTCATCGTGGCGCACGAAGTCGGCCACGCGCTTTCGCTGCCGCACAATGCCAGCTCGACGCTGATGCAGGCCGCGCCGACGCTTGTCGTGTCGGTCAGGCACGCGTACACGGCCGCGGAGGTGGAACGGATCCAGCAGTTCACGGGGGGACCGCCGCAACCGGCCGGCGAACCGTCCTCCTGCGCTTGCTGCGGCCCCGGCAACGTGCCCATCCCGAACTGCGTGCCCGGCTAATGGCAAAGAGCGCAGCAACACTCGTCCGCGAACTGACCGCGCGCCTGCGTGCGGCGGGTCGCCCGCACCGCGCCGGTTCGGTGGACGGCCACTCCGCCTCGTCGATGGAAGTGCTCGGCATGACCGTGCCCGACCTGCGCGCCATCGTCAAGGAGACCGCGAAGGCGATCAAGGCGGATGAGCCCGAGCGGGTCGTGGATATCGCGCGCAGGCTCGTCGCGGACGGCACGCTGGAGGCGCGGCAGGTGGCCTACGAACTGCTCGGCCGCCGCAAGGACGCACGCGCCACGCTGCGGGTGCGCGACGTCGAGGCGCTGGGCCGCGGCATCGACAACTGGAAATCGGTGGACGTGTTCGGCTGCGAGGTTTCCGGGCCGTGTTGGCGCGAGGGACGCGTGACCGACGCCGCCGTGCGTCGTTGGGCGCAGTCGAAGGACCGCTGGTGGCGCCGCGCCGCACTCGTCTCGACGATCCCGTTCAACATGAAGTCGCGGGGCGGAACCGGAGACGCGCCCCGCACGCTGACAATTTGCGCGCTTTGCGCCGACGACCGCGACGACATGGTCGTCAAGGCGTGCTCGTGGGCGCTGCGCGAACTGCTCGAACGTGATCCGGACGTGGTTCGCGCGTTCGTCGCGGAAAACGAGGGGGTGCTTGCGCCGCGCATCGTGCGTGAGGTGCGCAACAAGCTCGATTCAGGGCTCAAGAACCCGCGGCGTTAGGATAGGACCGATGAAAGCAGGAGTCGTTGCGGTCACTCTCTCGGCGCTGGCGGTGTCGATCGCCGGATACGCGATTACGCAGACGCAGGTGCAGCGCCATCGGGCGCCTGTGCGCACAAGCGGCCTGGCCGAGTCGTCGATGGTCCGGCTTGAAGAGCAGATCGCGGAACTTCAGCGCGAGATCGCGATGCTCAAGCGCGTGCGACCCGTCGATGAATCCACAACGCAGGACACTGCGTATCCCACGGCGGAAGCGTCGACCGACGCCCCCATGGCAGCCCCCATTGGGCGGGACGGCGCGCTCGCCGCGATCGTCGATGACGCGGTCGATCGCAAGACGAAGCAGGTCATCGACGAGTTGCGCATCAAGGCCAACAAGAAGCCGGACTTCAAGGTGTTCGCCAAGATGCTCGACCTCACCGTGGAGCAGCGTGCGGCCGCGGAACGCGTGATCATCGACGGTCAGCGCCAGACGCACGAGATCCTCAACACACCCACCGACGACGGCACAAACCTGATGGACCAACTCGTCGAGATCTTCGCGCGCGGCATCGCGGAACCCGGCAAGGACCACGGCTTCGGCCTTTGGATCGGGCGCATCATGAGCGAGAAGTTGCCCGGCACCGATATCACCTACGCGACGCGCATCGAGTCGGTGAAGAAGTCCATGCGCACGACGTTCGAGCGCGACTGGTCCGAGGCGCAGTATCGCGAGTTCACCGAGTGGAAGGTCGATCCGACCGAAATCGAGAACGTGCCCGGCAGCCCCAACGAGGCGCTCGGCAAACGCATCATGGATCGCGTGCGGACGCTGGGCGTCGACGTTCCGGACGACTAGTAGCGTAGAGTGTCGCGATGGCTACCCGTCGCGCCGGCCCCTACCAGGCCACGAGCTTTCTCACGCTGGTTCTTACCGTGACGCTCGCGCTGTCGATCGTCACTGCAATCACGGCGTGGTCCGACGGGCTCTGGATTCCCACGGCGATCGTCGCCATCCTGGCCGTTCGGGCTCTCGACCAGCGTCAAACTGCACTGGCGAATCACGACTAGTACCGCGCCTGACGCGCTTGTTCCATTATCCCGCCGACTCGACGCATGAAACGACCGCCGCGCACCATCCTCGTGTACGCCCAGCCGGGCTTCGGCGACGTGCTCCTCGCGACCTGCCTGATCCGGTCGTTCCGGCGGGCGTATCCGGACGCCGCGATCGACGTGCTGACGAACCACGGTCGCGAGGCGATGCTCGAAGGCAACCCCGATGTGCGCCGCGTGCGGACCATCCCGAAGCGGCCCAATCCGATTCGCTTCCTCGCCATCATCGCGAGCACCGCGTTTCGATACGACCTCACCGTCGCCCGCGCCGCCGGCGACCGCGGCACGATCATCCTCCGCATCGCGGGACGACGGTTTTTCGCTCTGTTCTTGGCCCGCAGGTGGGACACCCGTTGGAAGCGGGCGTTGACCACGGCATGGGCCGATTCCGGCGCGCAGGCCCATGAGGCCATCTACCACCTGCGCCTCGCCGACCTGGCCGGAATCGAGCGCTGCTACGAGTTCATTCCGCCATACGACACCGGCGCTGCCGCGCGCGTTGCCGCAGTGTTACCCGATGAGGCGCCGTACGCCGTGCTCCACCCCACCACGCACGCCACGCGCAAGCGCTGGACGATCGATGGATGGGCCGCGCTCGGCCAGCGTCTTCGCGCCAGCGGCCTCCGCACGGTGATTACCGGCGGACCGGGCGACGACCCGACCTACCTGGCCGAGGTCGCCGCGGCTATCGGCGAAGAACCCATCGTGCTTGCCGGCAAGCTGACATTGACCGAGATCCGGGCGCTCATCGAGGGCGCGGCAATCTATGTGGGCGTCGACACGTCGACGACGCACATGGCCGCAGCGCTCGGCGCACCGACGTTGGCGATCTACGGTCCCGGTCCGACGCGGCGCTGGGCGCCCTGGCCGCGCGGCTATGCGTCCGCCGAACCGCCCTTCCGCGGGGTCGCCGGCGTCGCACGGGTAGGCAACGTCTGCCTGGTGAAAGCGGAGTGTCCGTGCGGCGTGGACTACCGTTTCGGCTGCGGCATCGAGATTCCGGGCCGCAGCCGATGCCTTGAAGAGTTGCCCGCCGAGACCGTTGTCGATGCGGCGCTCGCCCTGCTTGCTACCCCCGCGTCGCCAGGCGCTTGAACATCATGACGTGGGTCACCAACAGCAGCGGCACCAGCATTGTCGGGATGTACCAGGCGGCCTCGAACTGCTTGGCGACATCTCCTTGACGCAGCGCGTTGGCTAGGTCGATCGTTCCGAGCAGATTGAAGAGCCAGACCAGTGCGAGTGCGCCGCTCCACCGGGCGCGCAACGCGAGAATCGCCACGAGCGCCAACGCGCCGGTCGCGAGATCGCCGTAGGCGGCGGGATAGGCGAATTCCGGCGGCAACGGTCCGTCCACCATGCCGGGCACGAGGAATACCATGCCGATGTGCCGGAATGCGTGCGGCACGCTAAGCCAGAGCAGCGCCTCCGGGCGTGTCTTGCCGGCGAGCCAGGGGCCCAGCAGAAGGCCGACCACGACGCTCCACGCCAGGATGCTCATCAAAAACTGCAGTCCGAAGATGGCTTGAATGTCCATTGTGTCTCCCGGGGCGATCGCACGGCCGCCCCCTTCACCGAACACCGAAGAGGTTGTATCTACAACCATAGATGCCGCGCGCCCGGATCGGGATTCGAGAATCAGGAAGATTTCTTGCGCAGACGATCGGCGGCGCGGGTGAGCGCGGAGGCGGTTTTGGGTCCCAGCAGTTCCGACACCTGGTCCTGCGCGGCCCGCCACCCGGGCGCGGCCTGTTTGAGCAACCGGCGCCCGGCGGTCGTGGCCTCAAGCGTGTGGCCGTGGGGTGCGGGCAGCGCCAAGATCCAGCCGTTGTCTTCCATGATCCGCACGTTGCGGCTGAGGGTGGACTTTTCGATGGAGATCATGCGGGCCACATCGACGGGCTGGATCGGGCCGTGCAGGGTGACCGCCGTGAGGATGTTCATCTGGGAGAAGCGGATCCCGTGCGGGCGGAGCTCCTCGTCGTAGATTCGGGTGATCAACCGGTTAAGCGCGCGAACCCGGTATCCAACGCACTCGTCGGCGATTATTCGGGAGGCGGATTGGGCGTCGTTGAACTCGCTCATGGGGTTGTAGCTACATCCTAGCGGCGAAGTGCCTCGCATTGAAACACTGCCGCTGGCCCCGCGATCAACCCGAAGTGCGCCTCGCCCCGATGAAGTATGCATGCGAGCAGCAACGGTAGAGGACATCGCCCGCGAATTCACACGCATCCTGGACGAGGGCTACAGCCCGGAGCCGGAGGAGTTTCTCCACCGCATCCCGGATGACATGCGCGACGCTTGCCGCGCACGGCTCGAGGAGCTTGTCGCTGCCCGGTCCGCGCCCGAGCCCGAGCCCATTGTCGAGGAGATCGCCGAAGAGGCCGTCGTCGAGGAGGTCGTCGAGGAGATTTCCGCGGAGATCGTCGAAGCGGTGGCTGAGCATGCCGCCGAGAGCGCGCCCGAGGAGGTTGTCGAGGCGGTGGTCGAGGCCGTCGCCGCGGAGGTTGTCGAAGAAGCTGTAGAGGCGGTTGTCGAGGACGCTCCCGAAGAGATCGCCGAGGTCGCTCCGGAACCCACGCCCGAGCCCGATCCCATGGAACTGTTCGAGGCCGCCGTCGATGCCGCTCTCGAAGAGGTGGGCGAAGACGTCGTCGAGGAGATCGACGAGGCCAATGCGCTCGGCGATGACGTCATCGTCTTCGACCTCAGCTTCCCCGCAGCCCAGGCGACCGAGGCGGCCCTCCGCGAAATGCAGGCCGACGCGGGCGAGGAGGCTGTCGAGGAAGAGGAACTCGTCGCGGAACAACTCGTCGCCGAGGAAGAGCCGGTTGTCGAGGAAGAGCTCGTCACCGAGGAAGAACTGGTCATCGAGGAGGAGCTGGCCGTTGAGCATGAGCCGGAGCCCGAGACCGACGACGAGCCCGAGACGGCGGAGGTGCCCGCACCCGCCGGCCCGGTGAAGATCAGCCGCGAAGAAGCCAAGGCGATGTTCCGCGAAATGGAACTGCACCGAACGGGCTAGCTGCTACGCTCGCGTCATGCGCGCCCAGCCGATGAACCGACTCGCGGCCACGCCAGCCTCGAACTCGTCATCGCGGTGCGGGGAGAATCGCTGATGAGCTACAGCAACCGCACGCGCGTCGAGGTCACGAAAAACGGCATCGGATTCGGCGTCGTGCTCGCGATCGTGCTGTCGTGGTCCAAGAACGGCTCGATCCTGTGGGCCATCATCCACGGCGTCTTCTCGTGGTTCTACGTGATCTACTACGCGCTCACCCGATAACTCCGCGCTCAAAGGCTGGCAGCCGGACTCTCCCGGAGACGTTAGGGGAGATGCCTTTGGAGGTTTGCGTAGATCACGGGGGCTAGGGCGTTGGCGAGGCCGGCGGCGGTTTCGCGCTCGAGGTCGCGGTCGGCGGCGGCGATGACGCGCGCATCGAACAGCGCATTTTGGTCGGGGCTCATCAGCAGTTGGCTCATGTCGCCGCGATAGGTGGCGTAACGCAGCTTGCGGCGCGCGACGGCATCGATTTCGCCCTCGGCAATGGCGCGCCCATCCGAGACGCGCACGATTCGATACGCGCAGACCACCGAGAGCGTGCGCGCACCGTGAACCTGGATCATCGCGCCCTTGCCATCCTTGGTCGCGACCGCGAGATTGCGCGGCGTAGCGCCCTTGTCGCGCGCGCATCCGCAGAGGGATGTAACCACGACAAAGTCGGCGTCCAGCACCTTGCCGACCGCGCGCGCCTGCCGGTCGCCCAGGTTCTTGCGATCCAGACCGAGACCGCGCAACTCGGTGCGCACGGTGCGGTCGTCGAGCATGCCGACGAAGAGCGGCGGTGCGTTCCAGTGCTTTTCCGCAAGCACGTCGTTGATCTCGTCCAACAAGCCGGAGGGCACCCCCTGCGCGAGTTCATCATGGCGCCACACCGGCGCGGCGGCGACGTGGATCGTGCCCTGCTCAATGACCGTGTCACGCAGCACACGCGCCGCGTCCGACTGCTTCTCGTCCGGCCCGTAGACATCCAGCGCGCGCTGCACGACTTCATAGGCCGCCTGGAAGCGTCCCTCGCCCTGGAGTGCCGCGGTCTCACCCAGCAGCGCCTCGTAGAGCCCGGCATCGATGCGCACGCTCAGCGCAAGCGCATCCTTCGACTGGGCCGACGACGCACCGTAGACGGCGACCGCGCGATCCGCGAAGGAACGGGCGCGCTCGAACTCGCCTTCCGCCAGCGCCTGCTCGCTGGCCGCCCCCAGGGCGCTGTAGCGACCGGCGCGAATACGCCCGGACTGCGTCCCGCGGGGATCGAAGCGTTTGCCGGCGTTCGCGAAGGCCGCGGCGGCCTCCTCGTAGCGGCCCGCCTCGACGAGGTCGTCGGCGTCCTTGAGCGCCTCGTCCAGCGCACGCGTGAACGCGGCATCGCGGCGCGTCTTGTAGTTCGACGGCAGTTCCAGCACCACGCTCACCGAGGCGGCGCTGGCGGCCAACCGGTCCGCCTTGTCGTATTCGTCGATCGCCTGGGCGTCGCGATTGGCCTCCTCGAACTCGGTCGCCAGCGAGAGGTAGCCGTCGATCGCCTTGCGACCGCTGGCCAGCAACCCCTGACGCGCACCGGGGTAGTTGGCATCACGCCGGAGCGCGTCGATGTAGAGGTTGGCGGCCTTTTCCCAGCGCCCCTCCGCCTCCGCTTTTTGCGCCTGCTCGACGCGTTTTTCCGCCGTAACGCATGCGGCGAGAACCGCTCCCAGAGCCACTGCCAGAATCAATGCAACGTAACGAGTCATGATGCGCGCAGCCTACGCCGCGGTTCGGACACGCTATCCTCTCCCCGTGGCCCCTCTCACTCCTCCCACCTGGATCGACGCCGCCATCGAGCAGGCCGAGACGTCCTGGCGCGAAGGCGGCGTGCCGATCGGCAGCGTCCTGGTCGATGCGGACGGCGTGATCGTCAGCGCCGGGCACAACCGGCGCGTGCAGAGCGGCGACCCGACCGCCCACGCGGAAATGGTCTGCATCCGCAACGCGGGACGTCGCCGCGACTGGCGCGAACTGACGATCGTCTCGACGTTGAGTCCGTGCCCCATGTGCACCGGCGCCATCGTGCTCTACGAGATCCCGCGCGTCGTGATCGGCGAGAACCGCACGTTTGCCGGCGCGGAAGAGTGGCTGGCGCAAAAGGGCATCGAGACGATCGTGCTCGACGATCCGCGCTGCATCGCGCTCATGGAACGCATCCAGCGGGAGAAGCCCGACCTCTGGGCGGAGGACATTGGCAAGTAACGCTTGCGTTGTGCAGAATGGGCGCGGAGAGGGGGCGCGATGAACCAGACGCGTACCGAGACCGAGACCGCCGCACTCGTGGCGCAAGCCAACGGCATCCGTGCGGCCAAGGCACAAGCGGACGGCGCCAAGACACTCGACCTGGCGAAGGAACTCTCGCGTCGCAATCGCATCGATGCGGCGCGCGCGCTGGCCAAGTTCATCTGCACCGACGAATCGCAGTCGCCGAACGCGAAGACGTCGCTGCGCGCGCGCCAGCTGTGGGGCATGTGGACCTCCCAGAACCCCGACGGCCCCGACGACAGCAAGCACGACGAGGGGCTGGCGATTCTCGAGGGGGTTCCGGGGGACGGCGCGCTCTCCGTCACCACCGACGCCGAGACACTTGGCATTGCCGGGGGCATCTGCAAGCGCAAGTGGAACGTGACCGGCATGCGCGAAAGCCTCGACGACGCGCGGCGCTTCTACGAACGCGGCAGGCAGCAGGGCATCGTTGACGACAACGGATACACGGCCATCAACCTCGCGTTCATTTTCGACGCTCTGGCGAGTCTCGATGATCGTCCGACGCCGACATCGCAGGCCATGGAGCTGCGCCAGGAGATCATCGATCAGCTCGTGCCCGTCGAGGACGATCCCGCGTACGACGGCGGCCCCCAGCGCTCGTCGCTCGACTGGTTCCACGTCACGATCGCGCAGGCGCATTTCGGCCGCGAGGAGTACGACCAGTTCATCTCACGGCTGGCACGCATCGACTGGTCCGGCGTAGCTCCGTGGGAGGTGGAGACGACGGCGCGCCAGTTCGCGCTGCTCGCCCAACTCATGGCGCCGGACGCGCGCAAGGCGGATGCGCGCGCCGCGGCAGCGCCGTGGCAGGCGTTGGACAAGGCCTTCGGGAGCGTCACGAAAAACGGCGCGGCATCACTCTTCGCGGGCAAGCTCGGGCTCGCGCTTTCGGGCGGCGGGTTTCGCGCATCGCTCTTCCACATCGGCGTGCTGGCGGGGCTGGCCGAACTGGATGTGCTGCGCCATGTCGAAGTGCTCTCCTGCGTCTCGGGCGGCTCGATCCTCGGAGCCAGCTACTACCTCGAGGTGCGCAACCTCCTGCAGACGAAGCCAGACGGGGAGATCACGCGCGACGACTACATCCAAATCGTGGAACGCGTCGCCAAGGACTTCCTCGCGGGCGTCAAGAAGAACATCCGCACGCGCGTGGCAAGCAACCTGATCGCGAGCCTCAAGATGATGGCCGTGCCGGGCTACACACGCACAAGCCGACTGGGGGAACTCTACGAGAAGCACCTCTACGGCCGCATCGACGACGACGGCGAACGCCGGTTGCGCAAGCTCAACGTCTACCCCAAGAACGACGAGAAGTGCCATCCCAAGTACGACAACTGGCGGCGGCGCAACAAGATCCCGATCCTGATCCTCAACGCCACCTCGGTGAACACGGGACACAACTGGCAGTTCACGACTTCGTGGATGGGCGAACCGCCGACGCGCATCGCGAGCAAGGTGGACGGCAACTACCGGTTGCGCCGCATGTATCTCGAATCGCAGGCGCCCGCACGCCACCGCGACATCTCGATCGGCCAGGCGGCTGCCGCTTCGTCGTGCGTGCCGGGCCTGTTCACTCCGTTCGAGCTGCCCGACCTCTATCCCGATGTCACAGTCCGACTGGTGGACGGCGGCGTCCACGACAACCAGGGCGTCTTCGGCGTGCTGGACCAGAACTGCACGGCGGTGATCGCCAGCGATGCGAGCGGCCAGATGTCCGCCGAAAACGTACCGCCCGACAGCGCGATTCCCGTGCTCCTGCGCACCACCAGCATGACGATGGCGGCGCTGCGCACGGCGGAGTTCCGCGCACTGCAGACGCGGCTCGACTCGGGCCGGCTCAAGGGGCTGTTCCTGATGCACCTGAAGAAGGATCTCAAGGTGCTGGAACGCGACTGGATCGACTGCAACGATCCCAAGCAGAAGTCCGACACCGGCGACGGCGAGCCCACCTCCTACGGAATCAACCGCGGCTACCAGGGGCTGCTCGCGAACGTGCGCACCGATCTGGATTCGTTCCACGACGCCGAGGCGTTCGCCCTCATGACGAGCGGCTGCAAGATGGTGCGCAGAGGGTTCGTCGAGTCGATCGACAGCTTCGAGACGATGGACGGGGAGCACGCGTGGGGTTTCCTCGATGTGCAGTCCGACCTCGCCAAGCCCGCCGCGGGCGAACTGAAAACGCTCCTGCTCACGGCGAAGCAACTCGCGTTCAAGGTCTGGCGCCTGGACCGGTTCCTGAAGGCGGTCGCATTGGTGCTGGGCGCCGCGGCCGCATGCGGTCTCGCATGGATCGCGATCCAATGGCGCAGCGAGGATCTGATCTCGCCCCGCGGCCTTGCCGCCGCCGCATCGATGGCGACCCTCACCGCGTTGGCGAGTGCGATCGGCCTTGGAGTGCTGGTTCGCCTCTACAAGTCGCGCAAGACGATCAATCAGATGCTCATCGGCGCGGCACTGGCGACCGGCGGCTGGCTCGTCGCATGGATCCACCTGCTCGTTTTCGACCCGCTCTATCTCGCCAAGGGGCGCAGGCGCAAGCCGTAACCCGCTGCCGCCCGCGAAGTCCGGGTCAGTACCAATTCCATGCTCCCATGCCCGAATAAGGGCAATGGACGGTAGAGATTGCGGGATTCGCTACAACCACTGGGGGTACGAATAGGGCGATCTTCCAATAGGCGAGCACGCGATCACCGCATAGTCTTTTGCCCATCGACGTGCCCCCGGCAAGGGGCTCGGAAATGACCCATGACTGTGGGAGACACGCTAATCGCCTTTGGACTGCTCGCCATCGTGGTGGTCCTGACCTGCGAAGCCTGCTGGCGCGCAAAGGTACCCAATCTACGAGGCGCGAAGCAGGCGGGGCGCCGGCCCAAAGGCGAAACGAAGCGGTCGAAGTTTCACGTCGCCGCAACAGCGAGAGGACCGGACAACAAATGAGCTACGTACCCACCCAAGGCCTGAAGCACTGTCGCCGTTGCAGCTGCGAAAAAGACGTCCAGGAGTTCCGCGTCTTCCGCGTCTACGGCTCGGAAGATCGCGAGTATCGCCGCTCCTGGTGCAAAAACTGCGAGCGCACCTATTCGCGTGACTGGCGGAAGAAGAACCCCGGTTACCACGCGGACTGGAGTCGCGCGTACCGGGCTCTGAAGGTTTAGGGCCGAACCACCGCACCACTTCGGCAACGGGACGCGAGCCGTCGCCGCTCTTCGTACAATGGACTTCGTGAGCGGACGGGACGAATCTGGGGCGGCTGAGTCTGGCGCCGTTTGGCGCCCGGACGACCTCATGCCGATGCTCCTCCAGGAGGAGTTGAGCCTGGCCGCCAGCCGCGCCAAGACCTTTCGCCGCGCGCTGCGCATTATCCTCCGCCGCCTCTGCGGTGAGTTCGACTGGGATTTCGGCGAGGCGTGGATCCCCTCCCGCGACGGCACGGTGCTCAAGCCGGGCACCGTCTGGCCGCGCTCCAATCCCGACTACATGCCCTTCAGGCACGCGAGTCGACGGCTCGGCTTCCTGCCCGGCAGCGGCCTCCCGGGCCGCGCGTGGCTCGAACGCCGGCCGATCACCATTCCCGACATCGAGGCGGAGTCGGCGACGCAATTCACCCGGCGCGATGCGGCCCTCGCGAGCGACATCCATTCGGCGGCCGCGATTCCGCTACTCGCCGGAACCGAGGACGTCGTCGCGATCCTCGTGCTCTACCGCACCACGAAACCGCGCCTCGAATCGCGCGAGGTGGAGGTCCTGCGCCACCTGGTCGCCCCGCTGGGCCCGGTGGTCGCGCAAAAACGAGTGCAGGTCGAACTCGCGGCGCGCGAACGCCAGCAGAAAGCGGTCGCTCACCTCGGCATGGCCGTGCTCGCGGACGAGGCGGATCTCGACTCGCTGCTCGATACCGCCGTGCGCCTGACCGTCGCGACACTCGGCAGCGGCCACTGCATGCTGCTGGAGTACAAGCCCGACGACGAGCACTTGCACCTGCGTGCCGGCATCGGCTGGAAACAGGGTGCGCGCGCGCGAATAGCCGCCGACCCGAAGACGCAGGTGGGCTACACGCTGCGCAATCGCGAACCGGTGATCGTTCCGGACTTCGACCGCGAGACCCGCTTCGAACCGAGTGCGCTGCTGCGCGAACACGGCATCGTGAGCGGGCTTTCGGTCGTCGTCTACGGCCATGCGGCGCCGTTCGGGGTGCTCTCCCTGCATGGCACGCAGCGTCGTACTTTTACGCGCGACGACGTGCACTTCCTGCAGTCGATGGCCAACATCATCGGCACGCTGATCGACCGGCGGCGCG
>CBDURV010000024.1:0-14935 GCA_965369495.1 uncultured bacterium | reverse complement strand
CGCAGTGCCTCGGCCGCCGTGCTGAGCACCGCGCGATTACCCTGCTCGTCGAAGTAGCCGAACGACGTGAAGAAGCTGGTCGCGCCGTCGAACGACCCGTCGAACGGAAGCGCGCGCATGTCGCCGCGCACGCGCGTAACGCCGTCGGCGGCCGCGAGCAGATCCTTCGACAGATCCAGGCCGACGACTTCGTAGCCGAGCGACTCCAGTGCGCGCGCGTGGCGTCCACCGCCGCAGGCGATATCGAGCAGCCGCGATTTTTCCGGCAGGTCCATGACCTTGGCGGCAAACTCCGCCTCCGCCTTGGCCGACTTCTCGTCGCGGTTGTAGTAGAGGTCGAGGTATTCCTTGCTGAAGGCCGTTTCGTACCAGTTCACTTCGTCCGCGCCCTTTCGATCGTCTCGACCGCTTGCTTCGCCGCCACATGAACGGCGGACTGCCAATTGTCGCTTCCCTCGCCCGCGAAGATAATCCCGCGCGACGAATTCACCACGGCGCCGCTCCTGGGGCCATCCCCATCACTATCGAAGAACGTGGTGAGGTCCGCGCCGCCCTGCGCGCCGAACCCCGGCACAAGGAAGAGCGTGTCGGGAAGTGCTGCGCGCAAACGCGCTCCCGCCTCGGGGTCGGTCGCCCCGACGACGGCGCCCGCGTTGGGCTCCGAGCGCAAAAAGTCCACCAGCCCGGGCTCCATCGCCTGCTGGAACATCGCCGCGCCGGGGTTGCTCGTCCGCAGCAGCACGAAGATGCCACGATCATTCGCGCGCGCCATCTCGAGGAACGGCTCAAGCGTGTCGATTCCGAGCGCCGGACTCACGGTGAGCGCGTCCGCGCGCAGGTCGCCGTCGCCCAGATACGCTTCCGCGTACAGACGCGCCGTCGAGCCGATGTCTCCCCGCTTGGCGTCGAGAATGATCGGAACGCCCGCTTGGCGGCACTCGTTCATCACTTCCGCCAGTGCCTCGAACCCCGCGGCGCCGTAACGCTCGAAAAACGCGGCGTTGGGCTTGAAACAGGCGGCAAACTCCGCCGTCGCGTCGATCACGCCGCGGCAAAACGAGGAGATCGTGTGGCCCACCGGAAGTCGATCCACGACCGGATCAAGCCCGACGCAGAGCGCGCTACCGCGATCCTGGAGGCGTTCAGTCCAATTCACGGGGCTGATTCTAGGTTCTCTCTGAAATCTCCGTTGTCGGACCGAGACCGCGCGAGCCGCATTGCTGCCGACGTTGCTGACGCACCGTCGGTGTGCTTGGCGAAACGGCGCCGCCGCAGCCGGTCGAATCCAGACGGAGGTTTCAGAGGGGACCAAGGAAGTTGCGCAATATGCGGGAGCCATCAGGCGTGAGAAACGATTCGGGGTGGAATTGAACGCCGTACAGCGGGCGCTCCCTGTGGCGCACCGCCATGCAGACGCCGTCGTCGCCGGAAACCGCGCAAACCCGCAGTTCTTCGGGGATTTCATGTGCGACCAGGGAGTGGTAGCGCGCCGCGATCATCGGCTGCGGCAGGCCGTCGAATAGGCCCGTTCCGTCATGCTCGACCGGCGAGGTCTTGCCGTGGCGCACCCGTTCGGCGCGGTCGATCAAGCCTCCGAACGCCGCAACCAGGCTCTGGTGGCCGAGACAGACCCCGAGCAGCGGCTTTTTCGCCCGCTGGCACACTTCTACCGAGATGCCCGCCTCGGCCGGGGTGCAGGGGCCGGGGGAAATTACGATGCGATCGTGCGGCCGGGCGAGTGCGTCCGACGCCCGGATCACGTCATTGCGATGCACTTCGACCTGGGCGCCCAGCACGCGCAGCGCCTGCACCAGGTTGTAGGTGAAGCTGTCGTAGTTATCGATCAGGAGAACCCGCACGGCACGCGGCTTATCATAGTCTGCTCAGCATGCAGCGGATCTATCTCGACGCCAACGCGACGACGCCGCTCGACCCGCGCGTACGCGAGGCGATGGTGGCGTGGCTCGACGCGGGCAATGCGTCGTCTCCGCACGCCGAAGGCCGCGCCGCGCGGGCCGCCATCGATGATGCCCGCGAAAAGGTTGCGACACTGATCGGCGCGGCGCCGCGCGAGATCATTTTCACCTCCGGAGCGACCGAAGCGAATGCGATTGCGCTGCTGGGTTCCATCCGCGCCCGCGGCATACGCACGGTGGCGTGCACGGCGGTGGAACACCCTTCGGTCCTGCGCGCCCTCCAATCCCTACAGCCATCACTGGAACTCTCGCTGCTGGCCGTGGATTCACTCGGCCGACTCGACGACGCGTGCGCGCTTCCGGAGGGCGTCGAACTCGTTTCGATCATGCGCGCCAACAACGAAACCGGCACGATTCTTCCGGTCGGAGCAATCGCGCGGCGGGCGCATGAACTGGGCGCCGTTGTCCACTGCGACGCGGTGCAGGCGTGCGGAAAAATTCCTGTTGATGTCGATGAGTTGGCCGCGGACCTGGTCGCGCTATCGGCGCACAAGATGTGTGGTCCTAAAGGGGCCGGTGCACTCTATGTGCGACAGGGCACGCGCATCGAACCGCTCGTCCACGGCGGCGAACACGAGCGCGGGTTGCGGCCGGGGACGGAGAACGTCGCCGCCATCGTCGGCCTCGGCGCCGCGGCGGAACTCGCGCTGCAGGAAACTGCCGCGCGAGCGACGCTTTGGCGCGAACTCACGTCGCACTTCACGGAACGGCTTGAGGGCGAATTGTCCGGCGTGCGCATCAACTCGCCGCGTGAAGAATGCGTCGCGAATACGGTCAGCATCACGTTTTCCGACGTCGAGGGAGAAGCCGTCCTGCTCGGCCTCGACCTCGCGGGAATCGCGGTCGCAACGGGCAGTGCATGCTCGTCGGGCGCGGCCGAGCCTTCGCATGTTTTGCGCGCACTCGGGCACTCGCGCGCGGAAGCGGAAAACAGCATTCGGGTGAGCCTGCACCCGTCCAACACGCGCGAAGAAATCGACGCGTGCGTGCATTCGCTGGTGCGCGTCGTCAACAAACTGCGCACGCTCGCGGTTTAGCCTTTGGCGACGGTGCGCGGGCCGCAGTTCGGTTGACCTGCGCACGTCGTTGGCCTAGTATGCGCGCCACGCGGTGAGGGTCGCGTAGCGAAGAGTTTTGCAGTCCGTTCTTCGGGTGCGGGTCGGGTCCTTAGGCGTAGGAAACTTCCCGTTTATTGGCCTCAATTTCCGAACAGCGGACCGAGTGTTCGGCGGGATTGCGCAAGCGTTCCGTCGGTGGCAAGGTCGGTAACTTACTCGCGTCAGCTGGGCTCGCGTCCACTGGGCGCGTTGAGGTTGGTGGATGTCCGATGCGAACCCCACGATTGTTACGTGGGAAAAAGTTGCAGCGGTCCTGCGGCGTTCCGTGCCGCGGCAGCAATTTGAAACATGGTTCCGGGGAATGCGTCTCGCGGCGATATCGCCCGACCACGCCGTCTTCACGGTGCCTAACAACTTCCTGCGCGAGTGGATCCTGCGCAAGTACACGGGGGTGCTGCGCAACTCCGTGCGAGAGGTGCTCGGCCGCGATGTGGAGCTCGACGTTCGTATCGCCGACGATGGTGATCCGGGCGGAGGGGGTGATCCGACAGGAGAGGGCGGTGCGCCCACCGAAACTCCTAAAGGCGCCAAGAAAACGGCGCCCGCCGTCGCACCCTATTCGGGTTACACCGCCAACATTCGCACCCACAGGGACTCGTCCGTGCCGGATCGCCGGTCGACGCCCTCTTATGGCGAGTCGGACATCGTCCTGAACCCGCAGTACGTCTTCGAGAACTTCGTTGCCGGCCCCAGCAACAACTTCGCGCTCGCGGCCTCACTGGCCGTGGCGGACGGGCCCGGTAAGACCTACAACCCGCTCTTCCTGCACGGCTCGGTCGGGCTGGGCAAGACCCACCTGCTCCAGGGTGTCTGCCACCGCATGATGGAGCGGCGTCCCGACATGAGGATTCTCTATCTCTCGTGCGAGACGTTCGTGAACCATTTCGTCAACGCGGTCGCGAACGGCGAGCTGGACAGCTTCCGATTCCGCTACCGGCACGTTGACGTGCTGTTGATCGATGACATCCATTTCCTCGCGCATCGGGAGCGGACACAGGAAGAGTTCTTCCACACGTTCAACACGCTCTACAACGCGAACAAGCAGATCATCCTCTCGTCCGATTCCAATCCGGCCGAGATTCCCACGCTCGAGGACCGCCTCATCTCCCGCTTCAAGTGGGGCGTAGTGGCGCGCATCGATGCGCCGCACTACGAGACGCGCATCGCGATCATCACCCGCAAGGTGCGCATGCACGGCATGACGTTCCCCGACAACGTGGTGAAATTCATCGGCGAAAACGTGCACAGCAACATTCGCGAGCTCGAGGGGGCGGTGAACAAGCTGGTGAGCATGGCGCACATCACGGGGCAGCCCATCAACGTGGACATGGCGCGCGAAGCGCTGCGCGACCTGGTGCCCCCGGCGGCCACCCGCGTCTCCGTGGACGGCATTATGCGCTGCGTGGCGGATCGCTTCGGGCTGTCCGTACGCGACATCACGGGCCGGCGGCGCCACCGCAATGTGGCGCGTGCGCGGCACGTCACCATGTACCTGGCCCGCAAGCTCACCTCGCACTCGCTTGAGGAGATCGGCGGCTATTTGGGCGGCCGGGACCAC
This sequence comes from uncultured bacterium, assembly GCA_965369495.1. Lineage (GTDB taxonomy): Bacteria > Planctomycetota > PLA2 > PLA2 > PLA2 > JBCDBY01. The sequence continues at coordinate 10,283 of CBDURV010000024.1, read as the reverse complement.
ACGACGGTCATGCACGGCTTCCAGCGGATCCGCAACGACATCCAGGCCGACCCCGATCTCGCGCAGGTTCTCGACAACCTGACAACCGAGCTGTCCCGGTGATCGAATCCACGCCCTGGAGCCGCCGCGGGAGCCTTCGAGCCTGCGGTCTTACCCGGCGGATAAGCAGTCTTGCCCTGTGGATAAGCTGGGGACTTCCCGGGCATCGACCGGGACCGTTTGCGCGCCACCCTCGGAGCGATATGGGAGTCGTGGAAAACCCGGGTCGTTTGCCCCGGATATCCCCGGCAGTTGTTACCCGTCGTGGAAGAGCGTCGCGCTCCCATCCGGTTGCGAATTCACGAGTTGCGTCGGCGGGAGCCGGCTTATCCACAATCGTCTCGCTCAATACGATGATGATTAACTCAAACAACTAAACCGAGGTTACTGGCTATGAAGTTCACATGCTCCCGTGCCCGTCTTTCAGAGGTCGCCTCGCTCGTCGGACAAGCCGTCGCGGGCAAGAGCACGAAGAAGATCTTCGAGTGCCTTCGTATCGTCGCTGACGGCGACTCGCTTGAGATTGCCGGAACCGATCTGGAAGTATCGGTCAGGCAGACAATCAGAAACGAGGCTCCCATCGAAGGTGGCAGTCCTGATGGACCCGAACGGGCTCAGCAACCCGATCTGGTCGTTGAACAGCCTGGCAAGGCAGTCGTGCCTGCGGCGCTGCTCGCGGGTCTGCTGCGAGAGATCAACGACGAGCGCGTCACGCTCTCCGTCCAGGGCCAGAAGCTGACACTGGACACGGATGGCGGACACTTCGAGTTGGAGTGTGAGGACCCTGCGCAGTTCCCGGACATTCCGGAGTTCCCGAGCGAAGCTACCGGTCGCGTTGCGGCAAGTGACCTTCGCACGCTGGTGCGCAAGACGATCTTCGCGACCGGCAAGGAGGCTGCGCGCTTTGTGCTGAACGGCGTGCGCATCTCGGCCGAGGACGATGCCCTGCGCTTCGTCGGGTGTGACGGCCGCCGTCTCGCCATCCTCGCGCGACCGCTGGAGCGCACGGGCGGCTCCGTCACGACGGCCATCGTCGGTGTGAAGGGCCTACAGCACTTTGAGCGTGCGGCTGCTGCCGCGGTGGGTGCACTTGAGATATCGATCACGGATCGCTTCGTCGCGGTCAAGTCCGAACGCTCGGTGGTCACCGCCCGCGTTCTCGAAGGCACGTTCCCCGACTACGAGCAGATCCTTCCCAAGCAGGACCAGGTGGTTGGCGTCGCCACGATTCCGGTCGCGCTGCTGGCCGGCCGCGTGCGCCAGGTGAGCTACTTCACCGGCGTGCAGTCGCAGGCAGTCGTGGTGCAGTTGCGGCCTGGCGAACTGGAGATCTCCGCAGCCGGCTCTGACGGGCGTGGAGACGCGCGCATGAGCATCGAGTACGACGGGCCCGAGGAAAAGGTCGGCTTCAACCCTGCGTTCGTCCTGGACGCGCTTAAGGTGATCGATGACGAGTCGATTCGCTTCAGTGTGACAGGTCAAAACTCCGCCGCGAAGTTTGAGGATGACAACGGATTTGTCTACGTCGTGATGCCGGTCCTGATCGACTAGGGTCTGTTTGAAAACCCCATCTGGATTCAAACCGGAGGCGCCGCGTGACCAAGAAGCCCTATCGCGAACCGGTATCCATGGCCGATGTCCTGAAGCCGGTCATGCGCGGTATTCGCCCGAAGCGACGGGATCCGACCGAAAAGCTGCGCTCGGTGTGGGCGTCGGTGGTGGGGGAAAAGACCGCCAGCCGCACTCGCGTGGCCGCCGTGATCGATGGTGAGGTCGTGGTGGAGGTGTCCTCTGCGGCACTCCGCCAGCATCTGGGCGTATTCCTGTGCGAAGAGATCCTGCAAGACCTTCGCGCGGCGCTTCCCGATACCCGGATTACGGGCCTCAAATGCCGCGTGGTGGGCGGGCTTTGAAAGCTGCGGCAGCCCCGCCGGCAAGGTAGAATGGAAGGCTCTGATAGCGCCCGTGCGCGGTAGCCGCTGGGAAGCCCTAAGTCGCTGGTAATAAGGTACTTGGAGGCGTTTACGTCCTAATGTGAGAGCGGTTCGCGTGGGGCCCGGACGAAGAATCCCATGAGCGACGCCGACAACAACCAAGACCACCCCGCCGACGAGCCGTCGAGCGACTACAGCGCCGACAGCATTCAGGTCCTTGAGGGGCTGGAGCACGTGCGGAAACGTCCGGCGATGTACATCGGCGACACGTCCACCGGTGGGCTGCACCACTGCGTCTACGAGGTCGTAGACAACAGCGTGGATGAGGCCTTGGCCGGCCACTGCACCGTGATCACCGTGACGATCCAGGCGGACGGGTCCTGCGCGGTCGTGGATAACGGGCGTGGCATCCCGGTGGGAATCCACGCTGAACTGGGTATTCCCGCCGTGACGGTGGTGATGACCAAGCTCAACGCCGGAGGCAAGTTCGACCGCGACTCCTACAAGGTGTCCGGCGGTCTCCACGGCGTGGGCGTCTCGTGCGTGAACGCGCTTTCAGAGTTTCTTTCCGTCGAGGTTTTCCAGGCTGGTGAGATCTACAAGCAGACCTTCGAGCGTGGACAGCCCAAGACCGATCTCGTGCGCGAGGGCAAGACCGACCGCCGCGGAACTCGCGTCGTGTTCCGACCGGATCCGGAGATCTTCTCCGACACGGAATTCGCATACGAGACGATCGCCAAGCGACTGCGCGAACTGGCGTTCCTGAACAGCGGACTCAAGGTGACCCTTCGCGACGAGCGCGCGGCGGATCCGAAGGAGGAGGAGTTCCTCTACGAACGCGGGCTACTCCAGTTCATCGAGGAGCTCAACCGGGGACGCGAGCCCATCCAGGATGACATCGTTCACTTCGTCGCGCGCGAGGGCGACATCGAGGTGGAGGTGGCGTTCCAGTTCACGGGCAGCTACGACGAGCGCATATTCAGCTTCTGCAACAACATCAATACGCGCGAGGGTGGAACGCACCTGAGCGGGTTCAAGACCGCACTCACGCGAACGCTCAATAACTACGCCAAGCGCGAGAACCTGCTCAAGAAGGGGCAGTCGCCGGCGGGCGACGACTTCCGCGAGGGTATCACGGCGGTCATTAGCGTGAAGGTTCCCGAGCCGCAGTTCGAGGGTCAGACCAAGCAGAAGCTCGGCAACAGCGAGGTGCAGTCCGCCGTCGAAACCGCGGCCGGACAACGCATGGTCAGCTACCTGGAGGAAAACCCCAAGACCGCCCGCAAGCTGGTCGATAAAGCGGTGAACGCGCATGCGGCGCGCGAGGCCGCCCGCCACGCGCGCGAACTTGTACGTCGCAAGAACGCGTTGAGTGGTGGAGGGTTGCCGGGCAAGCTGGCCGACTGCACGAGCCGCAAGCGCCAGGAGACCGAGCTCTACCTGGTGGAGGGTGATTCGGCCGGAGGGTCCGCGAAGCAGGGTCGCGATCGCGGCTTCCAGGCGATCCTTCCGTTGCGAGGCAAGATCCTCAACGTCGAGAAGGCGCGCATCGACAAGATGCTTGGCCACGACGAAATAAGGACGATCATCACGGCGATTGGAACCGGCATCGGCAACGAGGAGTTCGACGAAACGAAGTTGCGCTACGGCAAGATCATCATCATGACCGACGCCGACGTGGATGGCAGTCACATCCGCACGCTGCTCCTCACGTTCTTCTTCCGCCACATGCAGCAATTGATCGAGAAGGGGCGCATCTACGTGGCGCGCCCGCCGCTCTACCTGGTCAAGAAGGGCAAGCGCGAGCAGTACATCTTCGACGAGGTGGAGCTCACGCGGCACCTCACGACGCTGGGGCTCGAAGGGACGCGCGTGGACGTTTCGGGCAAGCAGTTCGAGGGCGAACGACTCGATGAGATGCTGCGCACCGTCACCAGCATGGATGAGGCGTGCAGGGGGCTCGAGCGTCGCGGCGTGATCCTGCGCGAGTACTTTGCGCAGGCGACCGAGGATGGCGCGCTCCCGGTGCGCCGCACGATTCTTGCCGAGGGCGGAGAGCGGACCGAGCGCTGGTGGAACGCGTCGCAGGAAGAAGAGTTCGCGGAGTGGGAGCAGGCGCTGGAGGCGCGGCTGGGCGAGGAGCCCACGGTTGCACTCGATGACGAGGAGGCGACCGTGCGCGAACGCGCCGATCTCGTGATCGAGGAGTTGCCCGAGGGGCACGAAGCATCGAAGTATGCCGCGCAATTGGCGGCGCTAGGGATTCCCGCCATAGCCTTCCTTGACGCCGGCGAGACCGTGCGCCTCGTGCGAGAGAACTTCGACTCGAGCATGCCCTCCCTGCGCGCGCTCCTGTTGGCCGTGCGTTCTTTCGGTCAAGAGGGGCTCAACCTGCAGCGCTACAAGGGCCTGGGCGAAATGAACGCGGGCCAGCTATGGGAAACGACCATGGAGCCCGGCAAGCGAAGCCTTATGCGAGTGAGGCTGGATGACGCAGTCCGCGCGGATGAGATGTTCTCGATTCTCATGGGCAGCAGCGTCGAGGATCGCCGAAGCTTCATCGAAAAGCATGCGCTCGAAGTGTCGGATCTCGACGTATAGCGCCGCCATCCCGTAAGGGATCTGTTCATCGAGTTTGACTCAAGGCGAGTCGTATGGAACGCCGATGGTGCGTTTGAGTATGACTCAGTATCACCGGTTAAAGCGTAAGCGGCTGTCCGACCTGCTTGTCGACGAGGGGCTCGCGACCAAGGAAGTCGTGATTGCCGGGTTGCACGCGCAGAAGAACAACGGGGGCATACTCTCGACGGTCCTGCTGGCCGAGAACGATATCGATGCGTTCGACCTGGCCCGCGTTCTTGTGGAGCAATACCAGATTCCGTTCGTGGACCTGGAGCGCTATCAGCTGCACAAGGATGTGATCAAGCTCTTCCCGGCGGAACTGCTCCACCGCGCCCGCATTGTGCCTTTGGAGATATTCGGGACGCACTACTCATTCGCGTGCCAGGAAATCCCGTCGCGGGAGATCCACGACGAGATCAAGAACATCGTCGGCGGTACGGTGCTGGTGTTCGCCGCATTCGCGCGGGACATCGAGTCGGTCCTGCGCGAGTTGGTTCCCTACGAGGCGCCCAAGCCGGAAGGCGACGCCGGGGAAGTCGAGCCGTCCGAAGATGCCCAGTCCCTGGGTAAATCGGATGACGCCAGCGATGACAAGGACTGGCAGACGCTCTTCGACACCGCGAACGAATCAATCGTCTCCAAACTCGACGAATCCGAATCCGAGTAGCCCGCCGGAAACTCCCGGGGCAAGCCGCATATGAAACGACTGCCGGGGGGCGAGTCCGCGGCGCCGAGATCAAGGCGCGCGGAGGAAGCTGTGGCCGGAGCAGTGTCGCCGGCCCGGCACCTGACGGCGCCGGGCGTGCAACGACGCGGTGCCAGCAACACCTAGCTGGACGTCGCGGACCGGCCCTAGCTCATTCCCGGGCAATCGTCGTCCTGCGCCGGCGGTTCCCAGTCCGCAGGCGGCGCGGGGTCTTCGGTGACGCTCGTGTCCACGTCGAGATCACTCTTGATGTCGCTCAGCTGCTCGTTCATGCCGCGCTTGAAGTCGGTGATTCCCCGTCCGACCTTGCGTGCGACATCGGGTAGTTGGCCACCGAATACGACGATGGCGACCAGCGCGAGGACGAAGAGTTCGAGGAATCCGAGATTGAAAGGCATGGGTATGGATGGATGACCGGCTATCGCATCGGCGTGCCGAGGTACTTCAAATCTACCCCAGTCTCCATGACTTCGAGCTCGACTTCGCGGAAGCGGAGCGGCTTGGGGTCGCCTTCGCGCTGAACTTCGCAGCCTCCGCCCAGTTCGAGCAGGCGGCTTCCCATCAGGTAGTCGAGCGTGCGGCCGCGCACGGTCGCGTTGCGGCGGCCACCCTTGTAGGCGACGACGACCACCTTCTTGCGGCCGCGCAGCGCTTTGGGCGTGTACCCATTCGCGGTGCGCTCGATTTCGAGGGTTACCTCCGCCGCCTCACCTTCGACCGCGAGATTGTCCGCGGCGTCATATCCGATGATGCGCGCACCGTCGGCGATAACGACCTTCTTGCCGTCGTAGCTGGCGGGTCCGCGCAGCTGGATCTTCCACCGGGCGATGCGGTTCTTGCCCCCCTTCTCGGGCGCCTTGGGTCGCACCACGAGGTAGGTCTCGCCGGCCGTGTCCGCGCGCAGCAGTTCAAAGCGGGCGGGCCGCTGCTTGTCGGGAGTGCCGAGCTTCACGTCGAGCCCGCCGCCTTCGTAGGAGATTTCGTCCCCCTGTCGCACGCGCGCGGGCTTGCCGCGCAGTCGCAGGACGCCACTCTTCTTTTGATAGGAGACGCTGTCCGCCTCGAGGTACTTGCCCTCGGGCCCATCCGCGCGCACGTTCCCGTCGGCCCGCATGTCCTCCGCCGTCCGGTCCGCGGCGATCTTGCCTTGCGCGGAATCGCAACGAAAGCGCCACGTGCCGGCCGCCTTCCCGGAGGCGACGATGGCCGTCACGTCCACGCTTCCGTTGGCGGAAAAGCTGCCGTCCTCCCGGTAGCGGAGCGACTCCGCTTCCACCATCCTGCCGTCGGGCGTGCTCACCTTTGCCGGAGTTCCGTCGAGCCGGATCTCGCTGCCTTCATCCATCCGATAGCGCAACCGATCCGCGCGCAGGTTCGCCTTCGTCCTGGGGTCGAGACCTTCGACGCGCCCACGCGCATCGAGCGACTGCACCTGGCTCTTCCCGGCCGCGGTCTCGTCGATGGCCACCTCGATCGAATCACAGCGAAACATCTGCTCGGCATCTCCCGTTACGAGCACGTTGCCGGCGGTGCGCATCGTGGCGCGCTTGCCGATCGACTCGATGTAGAGCGTGTCCGCGGATGAGAACACGAGGCGCGCAACACCGGCACGCGTGAGCGGCCCGAGCGTCCCGGTCGGGCGCACCTGGAACCGCTTTTTTCCAAAGACGGAAAGCAGGATTACCTCGCTGGGTTTCTTGATACGGCGCACGTCGATGCGCTCGGCGGACAGTCTGCGACCGGGCATGCTCGCCTCCACGCCCCCGTCCGCCTCCATGCGTCCTCCGTGCGCGTCGATGCGAACGCGGCCGGCAACGAGGCGGCCCGAGCCGTCGCGGTCGTTCACGGTCAGACCGCGCGGGAAGGTGATCGACTCCAGCGGCTTTTCGGGCGGCTTGCCGTCGGGTCCCGCGGGGCGCAGCAGAATGCGGATCTCGGGCGCCTCGATATCCAGCACGCGGTCCGCCAGGCCGAACATCTCGAGCGGCCCGCGCCGCACCGCGCGGACGGGCAGCGTGCCGCCGCGCATGATGATTTCGCGTTGGCCGAGAATCGTGATGCTTGCCGCCGCGAAGTGCTCGAGGTTGTAGCTCACTTCCGGGTCGAGTTCGAACTCGACCTTGCCCTCGAGCATGAGGCGCACGAGCTCGACCGACGCGGGGGCCTCATCGGTCTTCTTGGTCTCGCGCAGGAAGGCGGTGATGCGGTCGCAGCCGCCGCGCGCCGATTCGTGATCGATGCGCGCGGCGTCCTCGAGCGTGACGACGAGCTCGCCCGTGCCCGGAACCCGCACGAGCGTAGCGTGACCCGAGCAGGATAGACGCGCCGCCGCCCCGCCGGAACCCGCCGCGCTCGGAAGGGGAAGCAGGACGCGCACTTCCCGCAGAATTGTGGCGGAGTGGAAGCGCAGGTCCGCGACGAGTCCGCTGCCGCGCAACTGGGCGTTTTTTTTGGGGCTGCGGAAGAAGACGGCGCCGTCCGAGCGCACCTCCTCCTTGCCGATGTCGATGACGAGCGACTCGAGTTCGGCGATCGTGCGCCCACGCTCGTCGCTCACGACCACGCCGCCGCCCAGCCTCAACACGCGCGCGAGTCCGCGTCGCGCCTGGAGCAGGGCGATGGGGTCGCCCTCGAGGTAGGGCGCCTTGACGGTGAGCTGCAGGTTCGGCTTGCCGTCCCTGGGCTTGCCGAACAGGGCGCAGCGAATTCCCTCGAGGCGCGGGCGACCGTCGGCGCGGCCGATGCCGTCGACCTGCACCCAGTAGCTGACGTGGTTGGTGTCCGCGTCGAAGCGTTGGACCCGGCCCTTCTGGAAGCGCGTAATGCGTCCGTCGACGGGAGAGTAGGGCATGTCCTTGGACGTGATGACGGTCTCCGCGGGTCCCGCGCGGGCGACCGGCACGAGCGCAATCGATGCGGGCACGTCTCCGGCGAGATACCAGATCGCGCACGCCATCGGCGTGAAGATCGCAAGGAACACGAGGACGAACCTCACGCGTGGTAGCTCCGAACGATTTCCTCCCAGCGCCCCATGCGTCGCAGCAACTCCTCGCACACGTCGCGCACGGCACCGCGGCCACCCCCGGCCGCGCTGACGTAGTCGACCGCCTCGCGCACCTCACGTCGCGCGTCGGCCGGCGCCGCGGAGAAACCGGCCGCGCGTAACGCCGGGAGATCGACCAGGTCGTCGCCCATGTACGCGGCGCATTCGGTCGCGACACCCAGTTGCGCGCACACCTCGGGGAACGCGGCGCGCTTGTCGGAGCGCCCCTGGACGACGAGTGCGAGCCGCAGTTCGCGACCGCGCCGCTCGACGACCGGCGACTCGCGCCCGCTCAGCAGGGCTACCTTCACGCCGGCATCCTGCAGCATGCGCAGGCCGAGACCGTCGGCCGCGTTGAACGCCTTCCACTCGCCGGCCTCGCCGTGCAGCACGAAGGTGTTGTCGGTCAAGACGCCATCGACGTCGAGGACGAGCGCTTCGATCGCTATGACCGGTCCCCCTCCTCGAAGCCGGCGCGCAGCAGGTCCTGCACGTCGAGCAGCCCGAGGTATTGGCCGGCGGCATCGACCACCGGCAGTTCGTCGAAGTTGCGCTCGCGCATGATGCGCCACGCGCTTGCGGCGAGATCGTCGGCCCGGATCGTGATGGGGTTCGAGGTCATCACCTCTTCGAGGGGCCTCTGGATGAACGCGGGGTCGATCAGCACCTGGCGGCGCACGTCCCCGTCGGTCAGCAGTCCGGTCACCTTGCCTTGCTTGTCGACGACGGGCAGCGCGCCGGGGCGGCGACCGAGTCCACCCGCATCGATGAGCGCCCGGCGCGTGACGGTTCCGATGTCGGCGGGCGCCGCCGTCTCCGTGCTGCTCATGACCTCACGCACCCGCAGGAGTTGGCGGCCGAGCGAGCCGCCGGGGTGATAGGCCGCGTACTCCTCGCGCGTGAAGTTGCGGCGCTTCGCGACCGCCATGGCGAGCGCGTCACCGAGGGCGAGTTGCGCGGTGGTCGAGGTGGTGGGCGCCAACCCGACGGGACACGCCTCGGGCGCGCCGGGAAGCAGCAGCAGGCAGTCGCTGTGGCGGCCGAGACTCGAGTCCGTCTTGGCGGTGACGCCGATCAGGGTTGCGCCGATCTGCTTGATCCACGGGATGAGGCGGCGCACCTCTTCGGCCCCGCCGGAGTTGGAGAGCGCCAACACGAGATCGGCCTTGGTGAGCCGACCGAGATCGCCGTGGGCCGCCTCGGCGGGGTGCAGATAGAACGAGCGCGTCCCGGTCGACGCGAGCGTGGCGCTGATCTTCTGGGCGATGATGCCCGACTTGCCCATGCCCGTTGCGACGACATCGCCTTCGCAGCGCAGGATGAGTTCGACCGCCTCGGAAAACGACTCGCCGATCAGGTCGCGCTGCGCGGAAACCGCCTCGGCCTCCAGCCGCAGCACCTCACGCCCGTACTCGATGTTGCCGTCCATGGGGCACCATCATAGGGCCCCGCCCGCCTCAAAAGGACTGGCGCCGCCCGGGAAGGTTCTGGAACAGAAGAAGTCCGCCCATCATCGCAATGAAGGGCTGGGAGAAGTAGAGCGCCAGAGCGACGACGCCGGCCGCGCAGACGACGGAGACCTTGCGAGCCAAGGGTTCGGCCTTGGCGGCGCCCAGCTTCATTTCCAGCGCGGCCCGCAGCGCATGCCCGCCATCGAGCGGCAAAATGGGAATCAGGTTGAACAGCAGCCAAACCACGTTGATCAGCGCCATGATCACGACGAAGAGCCGCAGGTGGGGCTCGGCGGGAGGCGCGAGCAGGAAAATCGACGCGAAGACAATGCCGGGGATGGCTTGGAACGCAGGTCCCATGAGCGAAATGATGATGCGCTTTTTGGGGTCTCGGGTCGGCTCGTGCAGGCAAACGCCGCCCAGCCCCCAAAGGACGATGGACGACTCGCTGCCGAGTTGCCAGCGCACGGCGAAGACGTGGCCGAATT